>CAZHBB010000014.1:11064-50469 GCA_964530185.1 uncultured Anaerolineales bacterium | reverse complement strand
GTCGTACCCAAGGCTGAGTGTACTGAGGTACATAATCTTCCCATCCCTGTGCCCCTGTTAGTAGCAGAGCAATAGTGGAATCACATCCGCCCGCCGCGGGGATGAACTCCTCAGCGACCATATCGAAAATGGCGCTCCCACCACCCAGCAGGAAAAGGAGCCTCCGAACCATCACCGATCTCTCCAGGGATTGCATTGCAATTGATCGCGCGAGATGGCAACGCGGCGCTCAGCGACCAGGGGTCCAGCCGCCGCGAAAGAGCGAAGCGGTCGGCTGGAAGCGCAGGTTAGGCGGCTTTTCGCCCTATGTACAGCAGATGGTCAGCTGCACCATACAAGGAGGGATCTTGACCCAAGCGATAGTTGAGATCAACCCACCGCTCCCAATCTTCACCTGACAAAGCATTGACTTTGTCTTCGTGTCCAGCGACGACGCCCTCACAACCAATCACACACAAGGTCGTAAAGCCCGCCGCTTCCATAAAAGGAACGATTTCGCTGGGATGTGCAAAGATGGCGCGAACCGCGTAATAAATGCAGCGAAGATAATCCCATTTCGCTTGAGCACGCGCTGCGCTTCCTTCACCGCCTGCAAGCGCTCGTCTTCTGTCAGAAGATGGTACAGTGGCCCCATCAGTAGCACACTGTCATAGGTGGCTGAAGGTATGGCAGACAAATCAAGTGCATTGGCAGGCAAGATCCTCTCCAAAACCGCACCTGCCGCACGCGCCTTTTCCTGTGCCAGGGCTAAGCTGGCCTCAGAGAGGTCGGCCAGCGTAACGGTGTAACCTTGCAGGGCGAGTGCAATTGCATAGCGCCCAGGGCCACCCCCGATATCCAGAATGGATGCAGGTGGTTTGGGCAGAAACTCGCTCAACGCCCGCAAAGTCACCGCAAATTCAGTTCTGTGACGATCAAGGCGTGCCCATTCTGCTTCCGCGTTTTGGTCGTAGAATGCTTGTACGTTGGACATGATAGTCGGTTGCTCCTTAGCGTGTCTCCACAGGTGGCTGCCTAACGGCCAGGCTCGGCGCCGCTTGTCGGCGTCCGCTGGAGCGTCCTGTCAGCCCAAGAAAGGGTTTCTCTTTCAATGGTTTCATAGGCACTGGATTTATTTTCAATGTACTCCGCGCGACTGTTTGCCAACTCATCCGCTCTGACTTTCTGAGAAGCGAGCCACTCGGCCCTCGCTGGATGACAAATGAGGTAATCACGAAACGCTATATGCTTGAACAATTCCGGTGATCGAGTTTCACACGCATACAGATGATGACAGGAAAGGCTAAGTGCTGTTGACCCAATTCTCGGTTTGAATGCCTCTCTGGTAGGTATGCCTAAGTCTCCCTCGTGATCATACCCTGCTCTCTCTAGCGCCTCTATCACCGATGCCATAGAACCATTAGGACACTCAACGTCTACATCGATGATATCCTTCGCTGGCATGCCAGGAACGGCTGTAGACCCCACGTGGTGAATGAGACACCCGTCGGGAATGTATCCCCGAAAGAACTGGGCGATGGCATTGAAGCGGATCGGCCATTCGTTATTATATGGAACGATATATTTCATCGCATTCTCTTGGGGCTGACTATAGATTGTCTGGAGTCCGCAACTTATGCACCGGTGAAGTCTTGGGCTGATTCCGCAAGGTTTCCTTCCAAAGAGACAAGTACGGAATGGCCCTACCTTGTGTGTCCTGCAGCACATGACCATTACACCACACCAGGTCTATCATGTCAACTACACCCGTCCCTACCCCCACCATGGGCATCCCATTCTCCAGTTTCCTGGGTTCACTACAGGATCCCACCTGGCGCAGCGGCCGGCTGCGGTCATAGCCCCGCATGTTCAGTATCAATACCACCCGGATTATCATCTGACTTGACGGTGGACTATCTCTTCACACAATCTACATCCCCATTTCATCACTCCTTCATAGCGACCAGATACACTGATGATCGAGATAAGAGATTGCGAGAAGAGCATAAAATGCATACCAAAAAGAGAGCCTTGGTGGTCCTGGCATCGACTGCGTGTACGACGACCTTTCCTCCACGGACCAGTCCTATAGACACTGTAGAGGCTAAGATCACGGTGGCACTACCGGAGAGAGGGAACTATGGCGAAACCACAAGTGAATTTCTGGGTTGATGCGGCTATCGGGGCTGCTTTCACCGTGAGCGCGGTGAGCGGCCTGGTGTTTCTGTTGCCGGTGGACGGAGGGACGGCTACCGGGGTGTTAGGGCTGAGCTATCGGACGTGGGATCAGATCCATCTGTGGTCGAGTCTGACGACGATCACGGGCGTGATCACGCACCTGGTCCTACATGCGAAGTGGATTACCGTGACGACGCGTCGTGTACTTGGGATCAGTCGTCGCCCGGCCGGTCGGGCTGCACCCTCTGGTGGGATGCCACGCCGCCGTTTCCTCCACCTCGCGGGCGTCGCTCTGGCGTCGTTTGTGGTGGGAGCGGTCAGCGGTGCGCTGGCGACGACGAGCGGCCGCCAGGCGGATGCGGCCGATGCGTCGGCGTCCGATCCGGCGCTGTCCGCTGGGGCGGGCGTGGACCAGGCAAGGGCCGATCCTCCTTCGCTGCCGGCCGCCGATGCCACAGCAACGCCGCCTGCGCCCTCCACAACCGCCGTGGCCGTGGGCACGGCGGGGCCGGCAGATGGCACTGCTACGGCGACGGTTGCGCCCTCACAGACGCCCTGCGCCACGCCCACGGGGGAGGTGGCGATGTGTGTCAAGTGTCCGCGCGGACTTGTGAATGACCCCTATCCCGGCCGCTGTCGGCTCTACGTCGACCGCAACGGGAACGGGATCTGCGATAACTCCGAGCCGTTCCCCTGCGACTGAGCAAGGTGCAGACCGCGACCGGGCCACGCACGACAGCGAATGCCGTGCGCAGCCCGGTGGGGTCTTTTCGACTGCCCCACGAGCCACGACTCCCCCTGCTTTCCTGGCTCATGCTCGCTATAATGATATAGGGGGTCAGCGAAGCTGGCACGCCACCATGGCTGGCGGGCCACCAAAGCTGGCCGTATACCTTGGCAGTGAGGTGAGGGGTATGACGTGGAGACTGCGCAACGAGGACATACGGTTCTTGCTTGGCACCTTCGCCCCCAATGTGAACCCGGACGAGGTGGCGGAGCTTGACGAAGCCTGGCTGGAGGAAGTGTTGGAGAGCGACACGCTTGCCAACCAGATCCTGCAGGCGCCTCATACTCTGCTCGGCATCTCGCCCTGGCTCTTCTTCAATGTCCTGCTCCGCAAGGTCCGGCGCGATCTGGCGGGCGAGACCTATACGCGCGAGCGGCGCGCTCGCCAACAGTTGGTAATCTTCGACACGGACAAAGCCATCGAGTTACTGGATCAGGCGCCGATCCGTGACTACCTGGCGGCGCTACTGGCCTCGTTCACACGGATTGCCAGCATGACGGTGCGCGTGAACATCGGCCCTGGCATGTGGCGCCGCTACCGCACCAATGATCTGGATGTGGAGGGCTTGATCCGCTATGCCGAGGCGGTGGACGAGCCCCTGCGCTTCGAGCCCTACAAGCGCATTGGCGACGTGTGCCTGTTCCTGGCGGGCATGTTCCCCGAGTATCTGGAGAACCAGTATCGCTATCCGCTCAGCCGCCAGGTGCGGCCCGGGGCCCGCGGTAAAGTCCTGCAGAGCCGAGAGGACTATGAGCGCTTTGGTCGTGCCTTCTACGAGATGGCGGCCGAGCACGAGCGGGCCCAGGTGGGAGGGCTGGACGAGGTGCTCACCACCCTATCAGAGGCGTTCCTGGTGGCGGAGAAGCCGCTGGCGTTCCTCTCCAACCGCTACCTGTGGCAGACCCGCCATCAGCTCTTTGGGCTGTGACTCTGGCCGTGGCGGCGGTGGTCATCCACCGCCGCCGCCACATGGGCGCCGAACAGCACGATGCTGGCGCCCACGTAGGCCCAGAAGAGCAGCAGCGCCACGCTGGACAGGGAGCCGTAGACCGTGCTGTAGTTGAGCAGGCCCTGTCTGAGCACCCAGGCGAAAAGCTGCTTGCCTAATTCCAGCCCCACCGTCGCGGCCAGAGCGCCAGTTGCGGCGGCTCTCCAACTCACCGACTCGGTGGGGATCCACCGGAAGAGGCCGAGGAAGAGTACCATCGTAATCAGGGGGGGGAGGAGCCGCACCAGCGCCGAGCGCACCGTTCGCTCCAGCGCCTGGATCTGCGGGTTGGTTGACTCGAGCCGCGGTAGGTAACCGACAAGGGTCGCGCTCCCCAGCGACAGGAAGAGCAACATTATGAGGATCGCCACCATTACCAACGCTACCAGCCGTTTGCCCAGGTAGCTACGCGGCCTGGCGTCCACCCATGCCCGGTTGATGTGGTGGGAGAGGACGGTGAATGCGCTGGAGGCCGACCACAACGTGGTCAGTGCACTCAGCGGCGTGAAGGCACCGCGCAGTCGCACGACCACGCGCAGATTGCTCACGATCAGCTCCTGCGAGACCGGCAGCAGCCGACCGATGAAATCCACTGCCTCCTGGAATCCCTCTTCGTCGCCCAGGTGCCACAGGTAGGTGGCGGCTGCCACCAGTAGCAGGGCCAGGGGGAAGAGCGAGAAGAAGAGGTAGTAGGCCAGGGCGGCTGCTGCCTGCGAAGCCTCCGTCTCTCCGTACTGACGCAGGGCGCGGCGCAGCACAACCAGGGCGCGTAGGCCGACCCGCGCCAACCGGTGTAGCCAGCGCTCGATCCGCCCTGGGGCGGTGAGGGCTTCCTGCTCTGGGCTCACGGGGCCGTCGTGCCCGACAGGAAGGCGATGTCGTCCACCGAGCGCACCACCGCGCCGTTGTAGAGCGAGGCCACCTGGTGCAGCGTCAGCGCCTGTCCGAACGGGGTGAGCGCTGAAACGCCGTCGGCCGGTAGCACCACGTGGAACCAGCGCAGCCCGGCCGAGGCCGCCGTGTGCAGCACGCAGATGTTGGAGACCGTCCCCACGATCACCAGATGGTGCACGCGCCAGACGCGGGTCAGCACGTGGTCCAATCCCGTACCGTAGAAGCCGTCGTAGCGGCTCTTGCGGAAGGCCAGATCATCCTGTTGGGGGGCCAACGCCTCGATGACCTGCCAGCCCCAGGTACCCTGCAGGCAATGTCGGGGCCAGATGTCGTATTCGGGATCATCCTCAATGTGGGTGTCCTGGGTATAAGCGACATGAGCGCCGGCTGCCCGGGCCGACGCCAGCAGGCGCTGGATGTTGGGCACTGTGGCGGCTGCCATCGGTACCGTCAGGGCGCCTTCGTCCAGGACGAAGTCGTTCTGCATGTCCACCACGATGACGGCGGTGTCGGTCGGCGGAAGTTCCACCTTGTCGGCGAAGGGAATCTCTGGCACACTCACCGTCCTCGATGGGATGAAAGGCACGCTCATCTCATACCTCCTCCAGGGTTCCACGCATTGTGTCTCTGCTATATTATGCTGAAGCAAGGGGCGGGGTCAACCCGTGGCGGCCAGTCGCTGCACGTCCCCGCCTTTGGAGTGCGATTTGGACTGCGGCATCTTGATGCCGCTTTTAAAGCAGTGCCATGGCGCCGCAGTCCAAACCGGAGCCTCCGCTCCCACTTCTCTTCGGCGAGGATGGGGGATAGAATAAGGATACACGGAGACGAAGAGGCGCCGCCATGGCACAGTAACCGCTGGGGCGGGTCCTTACCACTTCATGACAGGGGGCACACCGATGGATCTGGATGCGTTACGAGTGACTGAGGAGCAATTACGACGGCCAGCAGCCTTGGAAGCTCTGACCTTCGGGACCACGGCGGAGCTGGAGGAGATTGCCGAGTTCGTAAGCCACAAACGTGCCGTGGAGGCCATCGAGCTGGGCCTGGGCATCCGTGGCGCAGGCTTCAATATCTATGCCCTGGGTCCCACCGGGTTGGACAAACGAGGCGTGGTAGCGACCTACTTCCACTCACGGGCGCAGGAGGCGCCAACACCCTCCGATTGGTGCTATGTTCATAATTTCGCGGAGGAGCACCGGCCCTTGGCCATCGAACTACCAGCCGGCAAGGGCAAGGAGTTCCGGGATGCGATGGCGCAACTGGTGACGCAATTGGGAAGCGCGCTCTCGGCGGCTTTTGAAAGTGAGGAGTACCAAGTACGACGTCAGTCCATCCTGGAGGAGCTCCAGGAACGGCAGGCCGAGGCATTCGAGGCGCTGCAGCGCAATGCACGCAACGCGGGCATGGCCCTGATCCGCACGCCCGGGGGCATCGTGGTGGCCCCAACGCGCGACGGGGAGGTGCTCTCCTCAGAGGAGATCGCCAAGCTCAGTGAAGAGGAGCAGGCGCAGATCAAAGAGCGGATGGAGGGACTGCAGGAGGAATTGCAAGCCATCCTGCGACAGGTACCTCGTTGGCAGCGGGAGACCCAGGAGCGGCTGGAAGCGCTGAACCGCGAGATGGCGGGCCTGGCGGTGGGGGTGCTCTTCGACGAGCTACGCCGCACCTTTGGGGACTATCCTCGCGTGGTGGAGCACCTGCACGCGGTGCAGGAGGATGTGATTGCCCATGCGGACCTGTTCCTCTCCAGGCCTGACGGGCAGACATTGTTGAACCGTGAGCGAGCGCTGCAGCGTTACGCCGTCAACGTGCTCATCGACAACAGCGAGACACAGGGGGCGCCGGTGATCTACGAGGACAACCCCACCTATCAGAACTTGGTGGGACGGGTGGAACATCGCGCCGAGATGGGCGCTTTGACCACTGACTTCACGCTGATCAAGGCAGGAGCGCTGCACCGCGCTAACGGGGGCTACCTCATCCTGGACGTGGCCAAGGTGCTGGGGCAGCCCTACGCCTGGGAAGGCCTGAAGCGCGCCCTTAAGAGCCGCTCGATCCGCATCGAGTCGCTGGGGCAGCAGTTGAGCCTTATTAGCACGGTGACGTTGGAGCCGGAGCCCATCCCCCTGGACGTGAAATTGGCGCTGGTGGGGAACCGTCTGCTCTACTACCTGCTGTGGGAGTTGGACCCTGAGTTTGCCGATCTCTTCAAGGTGGCGGCGGACTTCGAGGAGGAGATGCCGCGTGACCCCGAGCATGAGCTGATCTACGCCCGGCTGGTGGCCACGTTGGGAAAGCGGGCAGGCCTGCGTCCCTTCGAGCGTCTGGCGGTGGCACACATCATTGAGCAGAGTGCCCGTATCGCAGGCGATGCTTACAAGCTCTCCACACGCATGCGTGATATCACCGACCTGATGCATGAGGCTGACTACTGGGCTGGGAAGGCCGGGCGGGATGTGGTAACGGTAGAGGATGTGGATCATGCTGTTGACGCTCAGATCCAGCGCCTGGACCGGGTGCGGGATCGCCTCCAGGAGGCGATCTTGCGTGACCTGTTGCTCATCTCTACCGAAGGGAAGACAGTAGGTCAGGTCAACGGGCTCTCAGTGATGACGCTGGGAAGTTTCAGCTTTGGGCGACCCACCCGCATCACCGCCAGCGTGCGCGCGGGCAAAGGAGAGGTGATTGATATCGAGCGCGAGGTGGAGCTGGGGGGACCGATCCACTCCAAGGGCGTGATGATCCTCACTGGCTTCCTCAACGGTCGCTACGCCCGCGAGACTCCGCTGTCACTCTCCGCCAGCCTGGTCTTTGAGCAGTCCTACAGCGGGATCGAGGGCGATAGCGCCTCCTCGGCCGAACTGTACGCGTTGCTGTCGGCCATTGCCGAGGTACCGCTCAAGCAGTCACTGGCGGTCACCGGCTCGGTGAACCAGCGGGGTGACGTGCAGGCTATCGGCGGCGTCAACGAGAAGATTGAGGGTTTCTTTGACCTCTGTCGGGCGCGCGGGCTGACGGGCGAACAAGGTGTGATCATCCCCCGTGCTAACGTCCAACACCTGATGTTGCGGCACGATGTGGTGGAGGCGGTGGCGAAGGGACAGTTCCACATCTATGCGGTGGACTCAGTAGATCAGGGCATCGAGTTGTTGACCGGCGTGCCCTGTGGCGTCCCCGACGAGTCGGGGGCTTATCCTCCGGACTCTATTAACGCCCGGGTGCAGGCACGGCTCGAGGCGTTGGCGCAGAAACGCCGTGCCCTGGAGAAGTCGCCGGAGGAGGCGGATGGTGAATGAGCGAGGGGAACGGGATGAGACGCTGAAGATACGACGGGTGCTGGTGGCAATGGATGCCTCGCCTCACAGCCGGGCAGCGCTGGAAGCAGCGATCGAACTGGCATCTCACTTCGAGGCGGAGTTGCGCGGGCTCTTCGTGGAGGATATCAACATGCTCCGCGCCGTTGGCCTTCCTTTCAGCCGCGTGTTGGGGCAGTTCTCGGCGAGTTGGCGTCCCATTGACGCGCGCGAGATCGAGCGGCGTTTGCGTACACGTGCCCGGCAGATCCAACGGCTTTTCCGGGAGCTGACAGAGCGCTCCACCCTGTCCACATCGTTCCACGTGGCCCGTGGCACGGTGGCTCGTGAGATCCTGGCGGCGGCACAGGAGGCCGATGTGCTGGTGTTGGGGCGCGTGGGGTGGTCGCAGACGCGCGAGTGGCGGCTGGGCTCCACGGCCCGGGTGGCCTGTACTGAGGCCACGCCTATGATGACGTTGGTGATCCGGCAGGGGGTGCACCTGGCGACGCCAGTGCTGGTGCCCTATGACGGCGCTCCTATCGGCGGGTTGGCGCTACGACTGGGCGGTATGCTGGTGCGCGGCCTTCACGGGCCATTGCAGGTGCTGCTGTTGCCCACGGAGGAGCAGGATGTGCAGGCGCTACGAGAGCAGGTATTGGCTCGGCTGGCAAGCCTCCGAGTAAAACCCCAAATGCGAGCCTTGCGGGAGGTGACCCCCGCCCGGCTGGTCGGGGCTATTCAAGAGGCTGGCTGTCGCAGCCTGATCCTCCCCATGCCGTTGGCGGGCGTGACGCCCCAAGCCGCTATCTCTCTGGTAGAGGCGCTAGACCTGCCGGTCCTCATCGTGCGCCAGGTGAAGCCAGTAGATCCGGCCACGGCGGCGGTTGCGAGCGAGACGGTCTGAAAGGCCGAAGACAACCCGATGTGGAAGTGGGGAATGTTCGGGATCCCCACGATGCCTGGTTACATATCGTCCTTGGCAAGGGGCAGGTGCTCTGTACTACGGCAGGCTCTGATATGTTTTTTCTTCTCCCATCCAAGATTAAATGAGTAGCCAGATAGTGCCAAGGGCTTTTTGAAAGTCTCCCGTCCAGTGGTGAACAGGTATAGACAGCAGAGGAGGACATCATGCCTCATAAGATACGAGTTCTTCTGGCCGACGACCACGCGGTAGTCCGACAGGGCATCCGCCGTTTCCTGGAGGAGGCGGGAGATATTGAGGTGGTAGCGGAGGCAGAGGATGGTAGTGAGGCTCTCAGGTTGGTGGAGGTGCATCGGCCCGACGTGGCTGTGCTGGACATCCGTATGCCGAAGGTCACTGGCGTGGAGGCTACCCGACACATCAAGGCGCGATTCCCCGACGTGCGAGTGTTGATTCTCACCGCTTATGACGATGATCCCTACATCTTTGCCCTTCTTCAGGCCGGGGCCAATGGCTATGTCCTCAAGACCGCTCGGGGTGATGAGGTGGTGCAGGCGGTGCGCACGGTTTATGAGGGAAAGTCCGCTCTGAGCCCGGAGGTGGCCACCAAGGTGGTGCGCCAGGCTACAACTGGAAAGCCGGCCACTGCGGCGGAACAAGTGGAGCCTCTTACGGCCCGGGAGCTAGAGGTGCTTCGTCTGGCGGCGGAGGGGTTGACTAACCGAGCGATCGGCCGCGAGTTGGGGATCAGCCATCGTACTGTCCAGGGCCATCTGGCCAACATCTATGCCAAGCTGAATGTGGCCAGCCGTACCGAGGCGGTCACTGAGGCCATCCGGCGCGGCTGGATCGTCATAGGATAGGAAGTGGTGGTGGTCAAAGACAGGAGTCTCTCCATAATCCGTTGGTTTCGCAGCCTGCAGGCTCAGCTTTTCCTCTGGGCTGTCCTGCCAGTTACTTTTGCGCTGCTGGCTTTGGCCTTCACGGGAGTTTATGCCCATCAACGGGCTATGCGGGACTTCGTGGCAGAGCGTGATTTAGCCCTGGCCCGCCTGATCGCCCGCCTGGTGGAGGATGGACTGGCCCATGGCACCATTGATCCCAGTGGGGTGGGATTGCCGCTCTGGCTTCCTTCCCTTATCAGCGGTTGGCCCCAGGAGACGACGCTGATCATTGTGGATGCATCGGGCCGGACCCTGGTGCACCCCGACCCTGCCCAGATCGGCGCCGATCTCACCCATGGGCCTGGTGTGAGTGATGCGCTGGCGGGCAACGAGGGTTTTTTGATCGCGCAGACCGAAGTGGAAGGACAGGTATTAGTTGCCTTCACACCAGTCCATGCAGTCGGTTGGGTTGTCTTGGTCCAGGAACCGGTGGCGGGCATCATCGGTCCTATCCTCCGCCTCTCCAGCCTGGCGCCGGTCATTGCCGTTGGCGCTGGTCTCCTCTCACTCCTCGTCCTCACCTTCGGCTGGCACACCATCGTTCGCCCTCTACGCACTTTGAGCCGCGCGGCAGAGCAGGTCTTTTGGGGAGATCATTCGGCGATCACTCAGCCAGTTAGCGGGGTACAGGAGATCCGTGACTTACACCAGGCCCTGGCGGAGATGGTAGGACGCATCCAAGGCTACGAGGCGGGGATGCGCGACTACCTGGGCGCGGTGACTCAGGGACAGGAGGCAGAACGGGCCCGGCTGGCCAGGGAGCTTCACGACGGCCCTGTGCAGGAGTTAATCGCCCTAAGTCAGATGGCGGAGATGGCTCAGCGGCTGATAGAGCGTGGAGAGGGAGAGCAGGCCCGGGCTTTGCTGGAGAAGATGCGACAGGCTGAACTGGAGACGATTGACGAACTGCGCCGGCTCATCGGCGCACTGCGTCCTGCCTACCTGGAAGATCTGGGCTTCGTGCCCGCGTTGGAAGCGCTGGTCCAACAGGCTGATAGGCAGAGCGAGGCGCAGATCCGGTTGATATGTGAGGGGGGATACCGCTTGGCCCCGGAGATCGAACTGGCGGTCTATCGCGTCGTTCAGGAAGCACTGCACAATGCCCTCCAACACGCCCATGCGCAGCATATCGTGGTGCAGGTCCGCTACGGTGAGGACGGCGTCACCCTGACCGTGACTGATGATGGCGTGGGCTTCATCCTGCCTCCCCGCCCCGATCTCCTGACTCGTGAGGGACACTTTGGACTGATGGGAATGCAAGAGCGGATCTCCCGGCTGGGCGGGAGTTTGCGGATCGAGACAGCCCCTGGCCAGGGAACTCGGCTCACCGCCCGCTTCCCCGGCCATCCCTCCAGCGCCTAGGCTGTTCCCCCCTGTCTTTCCCCGCCAAATGGCGCTCTGTTTGCCCTCCGTGAGGTGATACACTGAGGTTAGTTTGAAATTGGGAGGGTGGCATGAGATTGAGACTTTGGGTTGGTCTGGGTATCGGCTTGACGCTCGTCCTGGTGGTCGTGGGGCTGACGTTGGGCGGGATATGGATAGGGCATCGGCTGTGGACGCGCGCGTCCATGAGTGTGCCTGCGAGGATGGGAAGCACGCCGTTTGGCGAGGTGTGTGGTGGGGAGGATATGGAGGCAGACACTGGGGTGATGGACAGGGAGGCTGGCACAGCGGATGTGTGTCCTGTGGGGGGAGTCGGTGGGCCGACGGTAAATAAGCCCTCCTCCGAGGGATTGACCCTCCCGGTGGTCTACACAACCGTGGAACGATACATCGCCCGCCTGGGCTACGCCGATTTAAGCGTGGCTGAGATTATGGAGTTCGAACACAATTTCTACGTCATCGTGCGCGAGACCGACACGGACATTGGCGCCATGGAACTCCTGGTGGACAAACGGACCGGCATTGTTGGCCCGGAGATGGGACCTAATATGATGTGGAACCGGAAATATGGACGGCATGGACGCGGCGGCGGGATGATGGGCGGTGGAGACGACATAGAGAATGTTATCAGTGCCGCTGAGGCCCTGGAGATTGCCCAGCGCTGGTTGGATGTCCATCGCCCAGGGTTGACTGTCGAGGAACATGCCTCTCCTTTTTACGGCTACTACACTATCCATACGGTACTCGACGGTCAGATCCAAGGGATGCTCAGCGTCCATGGCACTACCGGTCAGGTTTGGTATCATGTTTGGCACGGACGGTTTATCGCCTCGGAGTCTTACATGGAGGAGCCAGAGCACCAGCCGGAATCGTCCTCACGGGGAGGTCAAGGTATCCTGGTCTCATTGGGGAAACCATGGCCATAGTCGCATCCATGTCCTGGAATGATCGCTGTTTTCTTGGCTCAGCGCTAAGCGGGCAATAGGCATCGGGTCAGGCCATGTGCGTGCAGGAGGGTAGCCATGGGCCCGGCTACCACCGTATCAATAGCTCGCCCGAGAGACCCGATTGCATCACGTGACTCTGTCCGGCCTCGAAGTGGATCGTCTGGCCCCTGCTTTCGAAGGTGGCTGCTCTCCCCCGGGGCGGCAGGAACACCACCGTTGCATCCTGAAGCCCACTAACGCACAGTGTCAGCTCCCGGTGATGTGGGTCACGGGGTGCAGGATCGCACCCCACCACACCATGATCCTGCTGTACGAAGACGCGGCACTCGTAGCGCATGGCCCTGGCTAATGGGTAGTGAGACGCTCCGCCCTCCAGGCGCGTGAAGGTGGCGTGGAAGAGCGGTGCACCCTCGGGGAACCTGAGCCTGACCGAGCCCACGGGCTGGGCGGCATAGCCACTGAGGTACCAGGCGTTGTCATGGCGTGAGAAGAGCATCAGAGCACTCTGCTGTCCAGGAGAGACGCCGGGCGCCTGAGGCATGACCTGGATAGTGTAACCAAGACGCTCCAAGAGCTCAGAGCCCAGTCTTCCCGCATCGAAGTAGGGTGCCTCACGCGGCCTGGGCAGGTGGGAAAACTGTGACCGATCCTGCCGCGTCTCAAAGGGGTTTGTGCCGCGGAGCCAGTAGAGCGGCGCACATCCTGCTATGGAGACGCTGGCGCCATAGGCACGCTCATCCTCCTCAGCAGATACGATGTAGAGCAGGCTTGCGCTCTCACCACGGACGCTGCGTCCAGTCGGGCGGGCCGCGATGCCGCCCCCCGAGCCCACCGGGTCGTGGATCAGCGGGCCAAGGACCGCACCGTCAGCACGCTTGAGGGTCAGCTCTCCGCTGAGCGGCCGGGTCATCGCCAGACCCAGGCGCTCCAGGATGGCATGATGCAGTGAAGAGGCCGGGCCATAGAGGATGGCAGGGACCCCGTAACGCAGCCAGCTCAGAAGGCGCTCGGCATCCTCTGCCCTGCCGACACCTGCCGTCGGCAGCAGGAGAATCGTCTGGGGCGCCACGTCGCGGGCCGCCAGCAAGGCGTCAAACGCCTCCGGTGTGCCGACCGTGGCAACCGGAAGACCCTGATTGATCAGGCCGCGCACGAACCAATCACCGAAGAATACCTCGGCCTGTCCGGCGGCGTCCGCGGCAGCGAGGCGGTGGTACGTCTCAAAAGGATAGATCCACGTCACCAGGCCCACATCGTCGGGACGCTCGGCCAGGGCGGTCCGGATGTGCGCTGCCACCTGGACACCGGTAAGTGGATCGGTCTCCCCAAACTCTGTATCCCCCGTCAGGATATTGATGGTGGATGGCGTGTTCACCTGGCCAGACTCGCTGATGAGGCATGTGGCAAGCAGCAGATAGATATCATACGGCTGCCCGTAGAAGACATCCGTCCATGGATTCTGCCAGAATCATGGAAGCACGATCTCCCGATGGCGGCCGTATTTGAACGGGGACTCGGCGAACTCTGGGCCTGGGTCAAAGGTCGCGCCGATGGTCACAGGCCGCTCCAGCAGCTCGGTCCCGACCTTGCGTAGCACATCGGTGATCACCTTCAGGTCCGCGTAACGCATCGGCCTGGGATGTTCCGTGTAGAGCACGGCATTCCAGTCGGGCGGATGATGGCTGGGATCGTAGACACCCCATGCACTGTTGCAGAAGCCGATATAGCGTGCCCACTCAAGTGACTGCTCCAGGTCACCCCGCCATTCGAGGATATCGCTGCCGTCGGACACCCAGAGCATGAAGCTCACCTCATCGCCGGCCTCCAGAAGTGGACGCCAGGCCCCGATGACCTGGCGGGCACAGGCCTCGTAAGTCCGCCCGTCATTGAGCCCAAATGGCTTCAGGCTAAGCTCAAGCGCCACGCGCCTCACTCTATCGTCATTGGTGCGTCTCATCGTACCTCCTGGTCTCCCGGCCCACGTCGCGGCTGCCATACCCTCTTACACCTGACGCAGGGATGCCAGCCCTCAATCTCAATGTCCCGCCTTCCCACAGACGAGAAGCGCACTACCGCGCCGTCTCGACCAAACTTGGTTTGATGATGGTACGCGCACGATCCCAGGCATCGATCCTGGCGATCAACGCCTCCATCACCGGTGCGTAGGCCGGGTCCTGCGCCAGGTTGCGCGTCTCACCCGGATCGCTGTCCAGATCAAACAGCACTCGATCTGCCTCGGCACCCGAGACCCGCCCGGGGTCGCGTGGATCGCGATAGAGACTTAGTTTCCAGCGCCCGTCGCGCACCATCACATAACGCTCACCGGAGCGATACCCCAGAAGCCCATAATCGATCTCGCTGAAGACAGGCCCCACCATCTCCGGCCCCGGCCCATGACGCAGTGCTGGCGCGAGACTGGGAAACTCCACCTGAGGCGGGATCCCAAGACCGACCAGGTCAAGCAACGTGGGCAACAGACTGCCGATATTGATCGGTGTGTCAATGGTCTGCGCCCGAATGCCCGGCCCGGTGAAGAAGCATGGCACCCGGGCCGCAGCATCCCAGAAACTCTGCTTCTGGAAGAAGCCGTGGTCGCCCAGATGCGTGCCGTGATCGGCGACATAGACGATGAGTGTATTTTCCAGCGCTCCCATCGCCTCCAACGCTGTCAGCAGCCTGCCGAAGACGTGATCCACACACGCGACGTGACCATAGTAGCACTGTCTGGCCCGCCGGATCTGCGCATCGCTCAGGCGGTGAGTGCCTGCATAGTCACACAGGCACTCACGATACGTCGCCGAGGCAAAGTCCATAGCCTGGGACCAGTCAAGCGGTAGATCAACGGCGTCAGGATCAATGAGCGTATCGAAAGGCGCAGGGGTCACCACCGGTGTATGAGGCGCGTTGAAGGAGAGCCGCAGGAAATACGGGCGTGAGGGATCGCGACGCTGCATCCAATCCAGCGCCTGCTGGATGTTGTGCATCTCCGGGGTGTCGTCCACTGTGCCGGGGAAACGCCCCGCCAGCAGCCAGGGGCTCTTGCCCCCCTCATAGCGCACCACACCTGCCTCCCGATCGTCCACCGGCACCTTGTAGGCGTAGTAGTCCACGCGCTCCCCCAACACGTGTCGAGACTCAAAGTCAAAGGCACGGCGTGGGCACCCATAGTGATGCTTACCGAAACTGGCGACCTGATAGCCATTGGCCGCGAAGGTCCAGGTCAGGAAACGAGGATCATCCAGGTTGAGCCAATGATGGTTGTTGAGCACACCGATGGATGACCCATAGCGGCCTGTGAGGAGACAGGCACGTGCGGGGACACATACCGGACTGGGTGTGTAAGCCGCGCTGAAACGCGTGCCGGCCCGCGCCACGCGATCAAGGTAGGGCGTGTGAGCCCAGGGCGTACCGCTGTAGCTCATGGAATCGGCACGCTGTTCATCGGCCATCAGCCAGAGAATATTGGGACGCTCGGGCATCGTTGAACCCCTCCTCAAACAAGGCGATACGCCAGGATGAAGATAGCATCATGCCCAGGATTATAACGCCGCCTGGCCGACATGGCAGGTGCTGGCACTCCGGTGGCTGCCTCCCCCCACAACAGCTCAAAAGGTGTGCCCTCCTGTAAGGGAGTGGCGACCATGCACGCCATGTCCAACTTATCCCCCCTCGCCTGTTGAGAAGCAAGGTCGCAATGGAGTGAGGACCCTACACGAGATGGATGCGATGTACGACCACGGTACATTGCTGTGTCCCACCCTGCTATTGACGATTCGGGCCAGATGGCATAGACTGAATCAGCACAGTTTAGTCTTATGCATCGGGTGGAGGCTCCATGACTCGTGAGACATCGTCAGGCTCGGGTGTCATCCATCTTATCCTGACCGCGATGGGCCTCACGCTGTTGCTCATCGGACTCTCCTTCTTCTGCGGTTGGGTCTTCCTGCAGCGCATGGCCCGTCTCTATGACGGCCACATCTACCCCAATGTATACGCGCTGGGTGTGGACCTGGGCGGGAAGACACCCCAGGCGGCGGCTGATGCACTGGACGGCGTGGCCCAGCAGATCGATGTGGGACTGTTGGTAGTGACCGATGGCGAGCGTCGCTGGTCCTTCCCCTGGTCCCTGGCGGGGCTGCGGGTCGACCCCATGGGGACTGCTCAGGCGGCCTATCAGGTGGGTCGCGATGGTACCTTACGGGACCTAGCCCAGGTCTGGCTGTATTATCACGATGTTGCACCGCGTTTCCTTTTCGACACTACTGCTGCCACGCAGCTCCTGCACGAGCTGGACACTGAGGTTTCCCAGCCAATGGTGGCCCCGACAATTAAGCTCCAGGGGGGCGAGATCACGCTCATCCCTGGCCAGCCGGGCTACATGTTGGATATCCCCACTACGCTGGCACGCCTGCGTAAGGCCAGTGGGTCACCCTATCGCGTTGAGGTGCCGTTGGCTTTCCAGAGCGTGCAACCTCCCGCGCTGGACGTCAGCGACCTCAAGGCGCAGGCAGAGGCGCTCCTGGCGCGGCAGATCACCATACGCACCTATGATGTGCTCACCGACGAGACCTTCAGTTGGGGGTTCGGTCGGGAGGAGATCGCCCAGTGGCTCCACCTTATCCCGGGACCAGATGGTCGACAGGTGGTCGACCTCAATCTCTATGCCATCCGCGACACCCTGACAGTCCTGGCTGCTGGCATGGGAGAGGGGCGGGGTTTCCGCTACGAGGAAGCCGCGCAGCAGCTCTATCAGGCTATCAAAGCGGGGGAACCGGAGTTGTGGCTCTATCTGACTCACGCTGAGCGACGCTATATCGTGCAGCCCGGAGATACCCTTGTCCGGATCGGTGATAAGTTTGGCATGCCCCCAGGCCTGATCGTTGAGGCCAATCCCGGTATCGATGTGGACAAGCTCTACGTGGGCCAGGAGATCCGCATCCCCTCGCAGGACATCCTGACGCCCTACATGCCCGTGATCGGTAAGAAGATCGTAGTCAGCCTGGAGGAGCAACGGGTGCGGGTGTATGAACATGGCCAACTCATCTACGATTGGCCTGTCTCCACTGGGCTCCCTGACTCGCCCACCCAGCGCGGGGTGTTCCAGGTGCTAAGCAAGCACGAGAAAGCCTATGCCTCGCAATGGGATCTATGGATGCCCTACTTCATCACCGTCTATTCGGCGGGGGGCGGAGTTGAGAATGGGTTCCATGAGCTTCCCATCCTGGCCAATGGACAGCGCCTCTGGGAGGGAGCTCTGGGGCATCCAGCCTCGTTCGGCTGCATCATCCTGGGCATCCCGGCAGCCCAGACTCTCTACGAGTGGGCTGAGATCGGGACCGTAGTGGTGATTCAATAGGGGAGGTGCGACTCGCTCAAGCGCGGGGCAGGGTGAAGTAGAAGGTGCTGCCTACCCCCAAGGCACTCTCGACGCCCACCTGTCCCCCCAGCTTTTCGACGATACGACGTACGATCGAAAGTCCCAGGCCATGGCCCTCCGCACGGACGTTGTGCAGGCGTTCAAAGGGCGTAAAGAGTCGGGCCTGTTGTTCGGGGACAAGACCGGGGCCGTTGTCGCGTACCCAAAATCGCACCCAAGTGCTGCCATCTGTCGGTGGATCGTAGCCCAAGACGACACGAGGGGGCACGCCAGCATCGGGCTGCCCACCGTACTTCACAGCGTTACTGAGGTAATTGACCCAGACTTCCTCAACCCAGGGGGCATAGCCCAGGGTCTGTGGCCACCCATCCTCCATCGTGACCTTCGCACCATACTCTTCGATCAGATACTCGATCCTGTCGCGGGCCTCCATCACAATCCTCCCCATATCCAGGGGACTGAGTGTGATCTCGTCCATGGCTCGCACGCTCGCTAACAGGAGCAGCTCGTCGATGATGTTCTCCATCTTGACTGTGCTACGCGCGATGTAGTGAACATACTCCGACAGGTGCTCGTCTCCCTGCTCCTCCAAGGCCTGTGAAAGCAGATCTACAAAACCGACGATACCGGTGAGTGGCGAGCGCAGGTCGTGAGCCACCGTGTGGGCAAAGGCATCGAGCTCGGCATTTTGAGCTTCCAGGTCATGGGCGTATTGCCGCAGCCGATCCTCAGCCTGCTTCAACTCGGTGATGTCGGTAAGGGCCGCCAGGCTCCCCACGATCTCCCCATCCTGGTAGAGTGGACGCACGCTCGCCAGGACGGAGACCTGACGACCATCTCCAGCCTGCAGGAGCGTCTCAAAGCGGGCAGCTACGCCCGAGCGACATACCAAGGCACCTTTTGTTCCTCCATTGAGCTCTGGGGGAAACAGCATGGTGCAAGGTCGCCCAACTAGTGCATCCAGCGAATAACCCAGCATGGCTTCGGCAGCCGGGTTAGCGAAGGTGATCCTCTCATCCTCATCCGTCACCAGGATCGCCTCAGCCACTCCCTGGACGATCCCCTCGTTGAATCGCTTTAGATAAGCTGTCTCGTCTGAGAGTTGAGCATTGGCCAACGCGACCGACACCTGCCCGGCAATGGCACTGAACTGGGCAAGATCCTCCTCAGTGAAATCGGGTTGATCGAGCCGGTTGAGGGCTGTCATGGTGCCCATCAAACGGCCCCGGTAGTAGAGGGGCACGACCATCATTGCCCCTACCTGCAATGCCTCACGCCATCGTCGCGCTGGAGGCTGCTCGCGGGGGTCCATCATCCCTTTGGGCGAAAGGACCGGTTGCAGGTGTTTGATCACCCAACCAGATAGGCCCGCCATAAGCAGATCTACCGATGGCTCGCGCAACGCCTCAAAGCCCGGTCCCCCTCGGGCAAAGAAAGTGATAGCCGGGACCTCCAGGTTCACCGTTACCACGAACGCAGCCTCGCACGAGAGGATACTGGCTACGCTCTGGGTCACTGTCTGCAGCATATCCGGGATATCCTCGCTGGTGATCAATGAGCGAGTGATGCGGTAGAGCCCCTCGGTGCGGGCCAGCGCTGTCTGCAACTGCTCGTTGGTTATATCCAGCCGTTTGATCAGCTTCTCGCGCTCAGCAAGCTGTTGCTCGAGTCGTCGAGTGGTGTCACGCAGTTTGACATGGGTATTGACTCGGGCCAGGACCTCACGGTTCTGGAAGGGCTTGGCGATGTAGTCCACGCCCCCCGCATCAAAGGCCTTCACCTTGCTGCTTTCATCATTGAGAGCACTGATGAAGATGATGGGGATATCGTCAATGTGCGGATCGGCCTTCAAGGCCTCTGCCACCTCGAAGCCGTCCATCTCTGGCATCATGATGTCGAGCAGAATCACGTCGGGGGGGTCTCGACGGGCGGCATCTAGAGCTTCGAGGCCGCTTGATGCCGTCTCGGCCTGGTAGCCATGCAATCGGATGAGATGGGTGAGCAACTGCAGGCTCAACGGTGAATCATCGACAATGAGAACGCGATGTCCATTGGTCCCGTTGTCCTTCTGAGGTTTCGCGACGCTTCCCATCACCTTCTCCAGATACCGGCCGCTGCACAATAATCAATATCTATGAAGTATAATAGCTGAAAATCTTGGGATTTACAGTTACAGTTCAATGTCAAATCGCGGTCACAGGGTAATGATTCGCAATCTTTCTAGCCTGATGCGATAGTGTCATGGTGTGGTAGATCTGGTAGGCTTGTCTCTTCTCCCCTACTTTTCTTCTCATTCTCGGGCGCGAGAAGGGGGTGGAGAGCCTTCGATAGATGTGGAGCACGGCCGGCGCTGCAGCCCTGTAAGACGACCTGATACGAGGGCTGTAAACAGTTACGTCGCTGGCCTGGGCTTCGGGTCGAGACCTGATATGGAGGATACGATGACAGATCAACTGCCGTTGGTAGGGATCACCGTGGGGGATGCGGCCGGGGTCGGCCCCGAGGTCGTGGTCAAAGCCTTGAGACACCCGGAGGTCTATGCTGCCTGCCGTCCACTGGTCATCGGCGACCGACGGATCTTCGAGGCGCCCAAGTTTGCTGCGCTCTGGAGCCCACTGGAGATCACCGAGGATCCCCCAGGGGCACGCTATGGCCCCAAGGTGTTGACCTTGCTTGACCTTCGCAATCTGGATCCTGAGGCTGTAGAGATGGGATCCGTCTCCGCGGAGGCTGGCCGAGCGGCGGCTGAATACGTGATCGTGGCGGTTCGCCTAGCACTGAAGGGGACCCTCGATGCCATTGCCACCGCTCCCCTGAATAAGGAGGCGATGCAGTTGGGCGGTTATCACTACATCGGCCATACTGAACTCCTGGTAGACCTTACCCACACCTCGCGGTGTACAACTATGCTGGCGACCGAGGGCCTGCGGGTGACCCACGTGACTCGCCATCTCCCTTTCCGCGAGATCGCCGACCACATCACCCGTGAGCAGGTGTTGGATACCATCCTCGTTACCGCCGAGGGGATGCGGGCACTAGGCTATGCACACCCCCGTCTCGCGGTGGCCGGCCTCAATCCCCACAACGGTGAGAATGGACTGCTGGGGCGCGAGGAACTGGAGGAGATCGCACCGGCCGTGGCCGAGGCCCGATCACGTGGTCTTGATGTCACCGGCCCTATCCCCGCCGACTCGGTCTTCTTTCAGGCCATTCGGGGCGACTTTGACGTCGTCGTGTGCATGTATCACGATCAGGGCCATATCGCGGTCAAGACCCATGGCTTTGAGCAATCCATCACGATCACTTTGGGTCTTCCCTTCCCACGCACCTCAGCCGATCACGGCACGGCCTTCGATATCGCTGGTAAGGGCATCGCCGATGAGCGCAGCATGCTGGCAGCAATCCTGGAGGCTGCCCGTCTGGCCCGGGCGCAGTAAGGTTTCGCCGGCGGTGTGCTGTTTCCGGCTGTGTGCCCCAGGCGGACAGCGCGTTGCCCTTACTGTTTACAGGATCATGGCTTCCATATATATGTCGGTGAAGCTGGGGTGGGCAGTCAGTTCCACATAACGCACGCGTTCAACGATGGACTCTGCTACCTCCCGCCGTGGCACCGATATGAGCATCTGACGCGCTCCGGTGCCGGCGGCGTTTCCCACCTGCCGGAAGCGATTTAAGGGCAGGGGTGGGAACATACCGATTTGGGTGGCGCTCTTCAGATCCAGATAGGTTCCGAAGGCCCCTGCCACAATGAACGTCTGAATGTCCCGATAGGTGATGCCGGCCTCCTGTAGCAGGACCTCCACCCCCGCGCGGATTGCCCCTTTCGCCAGTTGGATCTCATTCACGTCCTGACGGGTGACCAGTAGATCGTGGCCGTTGGCCGTGTGTTCCTTCGCCACCAGCACGAAGGCGCCACCACCATTCCACGGCACTACCCGCGGATGCGTACGGTTCATGCGACCGCTGTGGGTGACCAGCCCTGCGGCCCGCAACTGGGCCACTGCATCGAGAATGCCTGAGCCGCAGATGCCCACGGCAGGACGTCGCTCGACGGTTTGGACGTGGACCTCCTCCCCACTGATCTCCACGTATTCTACGGCCCCCGGGGCCGCCCGCATGCCGGCGTGGATGTGGGCTCCTTCAAAAGCGGGACCGGAGGCGCACGAGCAACTCAACAGCTCTCCCCCCATCGCCAGACTGATCTCAGTGTTGGTGCCAATGTCCAGCGCGACGGTTGGTTCCTGAGCCTGCCAGGCCTCGGTCGCCAACAGCATCGACACGTGGTCGGCACCCACATAGCCCGCAATGTTGGGTGGGAGGTAGACCCTGGCCCCCGGCGCGATCCTCAGACCCAGGTAGGCTGCCTCCACTTCCAACGCCTCACTCACCGAAGCGATGTAAGGAGAAGCTCCCAACTGAGTCACCGGCAAGCCCAGGAACAGGTGGTGGATGGCGGTGTTGCCCACCACCACCGCGTCAACGATCTGTTGAGGTCGAGTGCCAACCTCCGTGCAGAGCTGCTGTGTCAGTTGGTTGAGCCCCTCGACCAGGCGTTGTTGCAGGATTTTGCGCCCGTCAGGGTGCTGGTTGGCGTAAGCGATACGGCTGACCACATCCTCACCATAGGCGATCTGGGGGTTGATCAACCCGCCCTTGGCCAGGGTGTGCCCAGTCTCAAGATCCACCAGGTAGGCGGCGACCTTAGTGGTGCCGATATCCACGGCCAGCCCTAACAGTCGCTGTTGAGGCGGAAGCACGGTCACCACATCCGCCTTCTGGCAGGTGTGCGCTGTGACCTCCGCGTCATTAATGTGACGCAGTGCCACCCGTACGTGCCAGTCGTTGGCGCGTAGCGTCTCGGACATCTCGCAGAGCACAGGATGGGGGAAGCATGGCTCCAGCATTCCCCGTGCCTCCATGGTCTCCACCAGGCGCACACTATCGGCCCGCAGGTCATCGAGGGTTGGCGGGACCAAGACGAGGTCTACGCCTTGCACTGCTGGTTCCAGCGATACCCGAGTCTCCTGTCCTTCGAGCTGCAGGCGCTGCGATGTGCTCAGCGACTCCGGCGGGATATGGATTTTGACGTCGCTTAGCGGGACGGCCTGACAGGCCAATCGATAACCGGCTGCAAGCTCATCCTCATTGAAGAACCACCTCTCGCTTTCGGTAGGTGGGGTCAACTCTCCAGAGATGACTTGGACGCGGCACTTGCCGCATGAGCCCGCGCCACCACAGACGGCGGCAATCTCCACTCCCATCTCCTGTGCAGCGTCCAACAGCGTGGCCCCCGGCCTCACGCTGCCACGTCGCCCGACCGGCTCTAGATCTACCCAGTACTGTATGTCCTCTTGCTGCAGCGGCTGGGAAGCCATTCCCCGTTTGGTCATCCATATCCCTCCAATGGACGTTGCTCAGCAGACCATTTTAACACGAAGTGCCTGTCCCTCAAGCTCTGCTGCGCTTCTATGAGCTTTCAGCGCGTGGGATGCTGCTTTGACAGATAGGCGGGTCACGTGCCTATAGAGCAAACCTGACAGTGTACTGCTGTCATGACAAACCTGTTACGCTACATCCCCCACTATCTTATTTGTCGCGGCTCAATAGCTGGCGCCATAAGTATGCGACCTGTGCTCTATTTTTTGCTTTACACGATTTTCAAACGGTGCTATACTGAAAACACCGGATAGGGTCTGATAGGTTTAGAGCGCACAGCGGTCTCCTTGTGGGAGATACGGACCAGGAGCGGTGGGGGTGGCTTGTGGCACGTCAGGCGGAGGACTTGGATCTCTTAGAACCATGGATCGAGACGCTGCACGACCGTGTCCCAGACGCCATAAGTCCCCTGGTCAGCGAGTTGGTCCGCATCTGGGGGTTCGTGGGTAGCCAGGTCCTTTGGATGGTCAGCCCTTTTGTTGACAGTCCTGCCCTGACGCGGTTGGCGAATCGTCTGGAGGACCCAGAGGGCGCTATGGGGACCGAGAGCCACCGAGAGGAGTAAGTGTGGATACCCCGTATGTGGCGCTGGTTCTGGTTCTGATCGGCACTATCGTGATGGTGGTGCGTGCCATACAGGAACGCCACCGCGACCACAGCCAGGACATGGTCCTGGCACAGACTCTCTCTGGGGAAGTGGGGCGTACAGCCGAGGAGGGCACGGCGATCCATGTGGCGCTGGGGCATGGCAATCTGTTGACTGAGGACGGCATGGCCTCGGTGGCGGCTCTCGAGGCCATCTCTGGCCTCACCGTGCTTGCCGCGGCCTATAGCATTCCCCCTACTATCAGCACCGGCGACGCCACGCTCTATCTGCTGGCCGCTACCCGGCTTCGCGATGCTTACGCTCAATTGGGTGACATTGAAGCCTGCCCGCTGGGCGCTGTGCAGTTCGTGGCCCCGACCCCTTTGCTCTACGCCGGTATGGCCGCTACGCTCACACGCGACCACACCACTGGTGCGAGTCTCATCCTGGGCTCGCTGGGGCAGGAGGCTAGCCTCCTGGTCGATGCTGCCCGGCAGCGTGGGGCGCGCACCTACGGCGGGACCCACACCGCCGCAGGCTCCGCTGCGTTCTACCCGGAGCTAGATTCCCAACATCTGCTGATTGGAGAACAACTCTTTAGCGAGGGCGCACGGGTTCAGGCTAAGCCTATCCATTGGGCCAGCCTGACGGCGCAGGACACCCTGCGCTGGCTCATTGTTGCTGGTGTGGCCGTCACCGCCCTCCTGTCACTGTTGAAAGGGATTGGAGGCTAAGGGCTCGATGTTCAAGTGGTTCCTCCCTACGCTTGTCGCGATCACCAGCGGCCTAGTGGTCCTGTTGGGCTACCTGTTGCCTATGCCCGCCCTGACCTCGCTGCGGATCGTGCTTGTGAAATGGGCCACGGTGGTCGGGGCTTTTGCGCTGCTGCTGGCCTATCTGAGCCTCATCCGCCTTCACTTGGCGCGACTGCTCCGGCGCCAGAGCAAGCAACGTATCGCCAGTTTCATTTTGGTCCTCTCGGCTGTGGGAGGGTTGGTCCTGGTGCTTATGCAAGGGCCCGACGGTCCAATGGTCTCTTTCGTCCTGCGCTATGTTCTTGCGCCTGGAGAGGCAGCGCTTTTGGCACTGACGGCTGTGGCACTGATCGTCAGTGGCATCCGGGCTTTCCGGACACGGGGCACGTGGAGCATCGCCGTTTTCCTCGTCACAGCTATCCTGACCCTGATCGGGGGTACGCTGCTCGGCTATGCGCCCTGGCTGACTCCTTTCCGGGAGTTCGCGAACGCCGTGGTGACCGGTGGGATGCGTGGCCTCCTTTTTGGGGTGGTGCTGGGGATTACCCTGACCGGTCTGCGCATCATCCTGGGCTTTGACCGCCCTCACAGTGGGGGATGACGGTAGGGATAGAGATTGCCTATGATTCGCTGCTCGGTATGTGGAACGATGAACGAGGATGGGCGGCGCACCTGCGTCCGTTGTGGCGCATCCCTGCCCGGCACGGAGATCAAGTGTCCGCGTTGTGGGGCACTCAATCCTGTGGGAAACACTTTCTGTGATCGATGTCATGCGCGCCTGATTCCGGAGCCAGAGGTGCTGAGTCAGAGGCCGCCATCGTCTGCCAAGGATCAGCCAGCTATCCGCGGCCTCTCACTGCCTTCCCGCTCCGGTGAGGACTCTTCGATCTCCGAGGATGGGATGGCCCTCCCCGATTGGTTGCGCGAGCTGAGCGAAGAGTCTGAAGAGCTCTTTGAGGCTGAGGAGGAGACAGTACCTCCCCCCGACGAGCCTGTGATTGAGCAGGAGGCATTGCCCGAATGGCTGCGAGGCGAAACCCTGGGAGAGCTCTCCAATTCGGAGAAGTCCTCCGAGCCTGAAGAGAGTCTGGATTGGCTGAGCGGCGCTTTTGAAGAAGTGGCGACGTCTGGAGAAGGTGACTCAGAGGAGGGTGCAGTGCTTGCGGCCGAGGAAGAGCGGCCTGTTGAGGAGGCATTGCCGGATTGGTTAAGTGCCACCTTTGAGGAGGTATCGGCATCTGAAGAGAGCGTTCCGGCGGAGGCCGCGCCAGCCGAGGAGGAAACGTTGCCCGATTGGTTGAGCGGCGCTTCCGAGGAGGTTGAGGGAACCATGCCGGAGGAGCGAGTCTCCTCCACAGAGGGAGCACTTCCTGAGTGGCTGCAGGAGATTGGAGCTACGAACATCTCTTCTGTCGACTCTACCTCTGGGTCCACCCTCAGCGACGAGGAGACACCCCCCGTACCCCTTGAGCCTGTGTCTGACGGGTCTGAGGCCGAGACGCTCGATTGGCTCGCGGAACTTGGAGAGACAGCATCTGTCCCTGAACCAGAGGCAGCGTCGCTCGAGACGGCGTCACCTGAAGCGGCGCCATCTGCGGAGCAGAGAATGTCCAAACCGACTCCTGACGAAGAGGGTTCTCCAGAGGAGATCTCTCCTGTCGCTGCTGGACCGACGGTCTTCAGCGAGGCCGAAGCACCCGATTGGTTGGCCGATCTCGAGAAGGTGAAGCCCTCGGAGCCAGAGGTGACCTCGGTTGAGACACCTGCGCTACAGGAGTCAACTTCTGAGCCGGCAGGACCTGAGATGTCTGAAGTCGAGCCACTGGCCGAGGAAGATCTGCCCGATTGGGTCAAGGCCCTGGCAGAGAATGAAGAAACTGCGACGTCGCTTCCCCCTTCCGCCGAAGAGCCTGAGGTTGCGGTGCCCCAGGAGTCGACCCCGGTCTTCACCATAGAGAACCTGGCCGACGAGGGCTTTGTGACCCTCTCAGAGGAGGCGGAAGCGCTGCCAGAGTGGCTTCAGGAGTTGGGGGAACCGAGACCTGGACAGGAAACCACAACTGGAGAGACTCCGCCCACTGCCCAGTTGCCCTCCTGGCTGGAGGCCATCATGCCCCCAGATGTGGCGACGGAATACGCCCAGGCGGGAGGCACGGTTTTTGTGTCAGAGGAGGGTGGCGATCTGTTCCAGGCTGAGATGCCGCCCTGGCTAGAAGAGCTTCGCGATGAGGTGGGAGTGCCGCAGACTGAACCTGCAGCACCGTTGGGTCCTTCAGAGCTTGAGGGACCCCTGGAGGGCCTGCGGGGAACCTTGCCCAGTTTATCCCTGGTGGATGCCCCGTCCGAACCTTCCCTCTCCATGTCACGCCTGGAGATCTCGGAGGCTGCGATTGCTCAGGCCCAGCTCTGGCAGCGGCTCCTGGAACGACCTCGAAGCTCCAGACAGACCGTGGCTCACGCCCTCACTCTGAGGCCCAGATCTGATCGTGGTTTGAAGCTGATAGTGGCGCTAATCTTGATCCTCAGCGTTCTGGTGGGGGTCACCTGGGTACCGGAGGTAACGGCTCCGCCATCCACCTACCGCATGCCGCCGGGTGTCGCCGCACTTGCCCAGGCGGTCACTACCCTCCAACCCGGTGATACGGTGATTATGGCTACGGACTTCGACGCCGCCTATGCTGACGAGATGGCCTTGATGGCCCATGCTCTCCTCGAACAGCTCGCCCAGCGGGAGATCGTTGTCATCCATGCCAGCACGCTGCCGGAAGGGCTGGGACTGGGTGTTGCCTTGCTGCGCGAGGCTGGGCTTGGTCCCAACGCTGACCGATCTTACTACCTGCCTGGCAATGCCAATGGCATAGCTGAGTTCCTGGCCCGACCCGAGGTGGGTAAGGCCGCGCATCTCTTCCTGCTGACTTCACAGCCCCAGCGACTGCGCTGGTGGGTCGAGCAGCGTCAGGCAACCGGCGGGAAGATCCCCATGAGCGTCCTGCTGAGCGCTTCGGCGGCTCCTGTATCGCAACCTTACCTTCAGGCCAGCACTGTCACTGGCTGGATGGTGGGGGTCACCCAACTCCCGGGCCTCTACCAGGCGTTGTCTGGTGCAGGTAGGCAGGTCCATGTGCCACGCGTATATGCGCTACACGTCACGCAGTGGGCAGCCGCTGTGCTCTTGATCCTGGGTACCCTCTATGCCACAGTATCACGTAGGAAAGGAGCGGGCTGAGGTCATGGATGAGACCCTCGGTCTGGTTGCCGGTGCGATCGTCACTCTGTTGATTTTCAGCTACCTGCTCAAGGACAGCGTGCTCTATCGTTGGGCCCTCGCTCTGCTTGTCGGGAGTGCTACCGGTTACGCGCTGGGTACGGCAGTGGATTTTGTGCTGCGCCGCTGGATCCGCCCAGCCTTGCAGAGTCCAGACACCACGACACAGGTGGGATACATTGTACCCCTGTTGCTGGGGGCGCTGTTGCTGCTCAAGGGTTTCCCTCCGCGTCGTCTCATGGGGCGCATCGCTACCATCGGTAATCTGCCGCTGGGTTTTCTGGTCGGGGTTGGAGCAGCCGTAGCGGTGTCTGGAGCCTTGACAGGCACCCTCATCCCCCAGGTCTTGGCGACAGGCGAGGCAGTGACACTTAAGAGTGGGATCATGGGATTGATCCGGGGGATCGTGCTGGCGTTAGGTACGAGTGTAACTCTCCTGGTTTTCACGGTTCGCCGGCCTGCCCAGGCTGACACGACCATCTGGGGGCGTTTCTGGCGGGTCCTGGGCCATTTCTTCCTGGCAGTAGCCCTGGGAGTGGCGTTCGCTGGAGCCATTACGTCTGGTCTTACCGCGCTGGTTCAGCGCGTCATGCAGATCATTGAGTTGATCACAAAGGTGACCGGGAATACATAAGGGCCAATCTATGGAAGAGACGCAGAGCATCGAATCGATCCTGGTCGCTGATTGTGGGACCGCGACCACCAAGGCCACGTTGGTAGAGCGCGTGGAGGATGGCTACCGTCTGGTGAGCCAGGCTCAGGCCCTGACGACCCGTCGTCCCCCCTGGAATGACTTGAGCGTTGGGGTGGTGCAGGCCGTCGCCGGACTGGAACAGGTGACCGGTCGTTCACTCTATACCCAGGGGCGTGTCATGGTGCCCCAGAGCGGTCTGACTGGGGTGGATGCCTTCGGTGTGGTCCTCAGTGCGGCGGCTCCGCTGCGTGTGGTTTTGGCTGGCCTGGTGCGTGAGATGAGCCTCGAGAGCGGTCGCCGTGCTGCCGCCGGTACCTACGCGACCATCGAAGCCATTCTCTCACGGGAGGGTACCCTGCGTTCGCCACAGGAGGATTGGGCCCGCACGATCCGTCAGACCGCCCCTGACGTTGTCCTGCTGGTGGGGGGTGTGGATGGCGGCGCTCAACGACCAGTGGTCGAACTGGCCGAGGCCGTCGCGTTGGCGGCCTCGATGATGCCGCAAGAGCGACGCCCCACGGTGATCTATGCCGGCAATAACGCTGTACGGGCTCAGATAGCCAAGCTGTTGGGTGCAGTGACCAAGGTGATCACGGTGGACAATGTGCGCCCAGAGGCCCAGACTGAACACCTGGGGCCTGTACAGGGTGCACTAGAGGAGCTGTACCGCGAAAAGCGCCTGCATCGCGCACCCGGGATCGAGACGCTGAGCGCGTGGAGCCGCTTGCCCATCGTGCCTGCTGCGACAGCTTTTGGCCGCGTGGTGGACTTTCTCTGGCACCGTGAGGGCCATCAGGAGCGGGGTGTGTTGGGCCTGGATCTTGGCGCGGGCACCACCACTGTTGCCAGCACCTTTGAGGGGCGCCGTTACCTCACGGTCTATGAGCACGGCATCGCCGATGACCTGGCATGTTGGATGGAGGAACGGGGACTTGATGCGATCCGACGTTGGTTGCCCATCGATCCGGACGAGGGGACGGTGCGGGAGCATCTCTACGCCATGGCCCAATATCCTGCCTCCCATCCGGAGAGCACGATGGAGCTCTGGATCCATCTGGCTGCCGCCCGCGAGCTCCTCCGCAGCGCGCTGGAGCTGGCCCAGAGTACGTGGCGCGTGGGCACTGCGGCCTTCAGCGAAGAGTCCCCCAGGCCCAAACTGGATCCCATCATTGTCTCGGGTGGGGGATTGGTCCATATTCCTCAGCCCGGCCGCATCCTCCTGGCCGTGCTCGATGCTCTGGAACCCGTAGGCGTCAGTACCATCCTGTTGGATCGCAATCAGGTGGTCCCGGCCCTGGGAGCGATGGCTACCATCAAGCCTCTGGCGGCCGCTGCTGCCCTCGATGGTGACGCACTGATGCCATTGGGCACGGTTATCACGCCGGTCGGGCGTGGGAGGCGTGGTGAGGTGGTCATGCGTATGCGTGTGACCTATGAAGATGGAAGTGTCCTTGATATCGAGCCCAAATATGGTCAACTCGAGGTCTGTCCTCTGGCCGCTGGGCAGCGAGCTACTCTTACCCTGCGGGTGAATCGACGCTTCGACATTGGATTGGGCCCTGGCCGGGGCGGCAAGGTAGAGGTGATCGGGGGCCTTGTGGGTCTGGTGATCGATGCCCGCGGCCGCCCCTTGATCCTTCCGCAGGACCCCGACAAGCGGCGGCGGAGCCTGCGGCGATGGTTCTGGGACCTGGGAGGCTGAGATGCTCACCTCGTGTCGCGCTGCAAGCCCACTCGCTCGCGTTCAGATCACGCGCACTCTTCCCTATGAGGGGAATATCCTGGTACGCATTGGGGACGCGGTCCAGCCCACCCAGATCATTGGTGAGGCGATACCTCCGGCTGATTTCAGGATCGTCGATGTCGCCCGGGCGCTGGAGGTGTCGGCCGAGCAAGTGGGCAAATACTTGCAGGTGAAACGAGGGCAAGAGATCTCCACGGGCGATGTATTGGCCGCCAAAGGATTCCTGAGCTCACGCGTCTGCAAGTCGCCCATTGATGGCCGTGTGCTGGCCATCGGGCGCGGCCGGCTGTTGCTTGAGGAGAGGACTTCAGTGCTCCGTGTCAGTGCCCTCGTGCCCGGCCACATTGTCGATGTTCATCCGGGACATGTGGCCATTGTCGAGACTGTGGGTGGCTACATCGAGGCGGCCTGGGGCAACGGCCGTGAGAGCTATGGTACGCTACGCCCTATGACGCGGGCACCTGATCATCCCATTCGCGCAGTCCACATCGACGCTTCCTGCCAGGGCGCACTCCTCATTGGCGGCACTATTGCCGATGAAGAGACGATCCAACAGGCAATCTCGGTCCAGGCTTTGGGTCTTATCGTAGGGAGTGTCTCGCCCATGTTGTTATCCGCCGCGGAGCATGCCATGTTGCCCATCCTGGCGACTGAGGGCATTGGGACGACTCCGATGGCTGAGGCGGTGTTCAAGCTGCTGACGAGCTTGGAGGGACGAGGGGCAGCGGTCGACGGCGATATTGGACAGCGTTGGGAGCGCCGTTATCCCTTTGTGGTGGTGCCCATGCCCACCCGGGCTGCCCAGCCGCTCAATTGCGATCGGCCTTTGGCCATAGGGGACCTCATCCGCATCCTGCGGGGGCCCCATCGGGGACATTCTGCCACAGTCACACGGCTGGATGTCACGACTACCCTTAAGACCGGCGCTCGAGTGCCAGGTGTGGAAGCCACGCTCGCCGATGAGACGCCTGTCCGGGTCTCCTACGCCAATGTGGAACGATTGTTGAGATAGTAAGGGAAAGGAGTCTCACTCGCCGATGTCGCTGCGCAGGTTCATTCGAGATAGTGCCTTTCACATTGCGCGTCGTGACGTGGCCCAGTTCCTGCAGGATCATGAGGAGGAACTTGTGGAGAGCTTCCGTGAGGAGCTGGCGCGCCTGGACGAAGAGATTCCGGAGGAGAACTTCTTCATCGATATAAAGATCGTCCCCTTGGGGGAGGTAATCCTGAGGGCGGCCCTGCGGGCTATCACGCGCTTTCTGACCTGCGAGACGGCCGCGCCGGTCAGACGGACACGGATCCCGGTCCAGGATCGGGGTGAGATGGAGGTACCTCAACTGATTGATACACCGCGTTGAGGACCGCCCTTGCAAACACAGCAAGCTGTGTTTACAATAGTTATAGGCTTGATGTACGTAGGCCATGAGGACCCGTCGTAGAGGCCTCACGGACCAGGGTTTGACAGGCACACACATGAGGAGGAGTAATCATGTCTGAAGAAATCTTTGAAGCCTTTGGGGAGGACGAAGTGTTCGAGGAGGAAGAGCCCGAAGAGCCTCAAGGAACGGACCAGAACCGCACTTTTATTATTGCTGTAGCCATATTGGGTGGGCTCCTGGTGTGTGCCTTGGCCGCATTCGGGGTCTGGGCACTGGTCCTCAACCGGCCTCAGCAGGCGCAGCCGCCTGAGATGGAGATGGCGGCAGAGATTACCCAGGAGGCTGTGGCGATAGAGACCACCGAGGCTCCGCCGACGGAGACTTCTGAGCCAGCTAAGACCGAGCCTACGGCGACTCCTACCCCAGTTCTTGGCCCCACCGCAACCCCCACGGCCGAGGGGATGGCCGCCGGTGCTGAGTTGGAAGGAGCAACGCCCACTGCCACTCGCGAGCCGCGGCGCAGCCCGACGCCTACCCGCACGCCGCGCCCCACGTCGACGCCACGGGCACAGGCCACCAGCGCGACCTATGGCACCAGCACGGGAGAACTCTCCCAGACAGGCCTGAGCGAATGGCTGTTGGGCGGAGTCGCCGTGCTTCTGGTCGCGGTCATTGTGGTAACACGTAAGCTACGCGCCGCCTGATCTGTGACATTTCCGTTGTTTCACGGGCACAGTGGCTGTGGGACTGTGCCCGTGTTTGTGTCACAGAGGGCATTGGATGGAGTCCATGCGACACCCTGTAACTGCCTACCATTGGGGTGACAAACCTCGAGGTTCGCCTGGTGGGATGGCTGGGAAATGTCATGGGAGGATAGCGTTGTGGCTGGCCGTCCTGACACTGCTATCCGCCTGCGTCGTGCCTGCTTCGCCGTCCGGGTCCATCCCAGGCTTCAACCCCGCGGCAACCGCCGCCGCAACCGCCGCCGTAACTCCTGCCCCACCCACCGCAGCTACAGCCGTGCCCGCCACCTGGACGCCGACGGCGACCGCCACGCTGTCCCCCACCGACACACCCGACCTGGACGCTGCCCGCGCCACGGCCGCCGCTGGCCTGACTGACCTGGAGGCGCTGGCACCGGATGCCCATCTCGTCTGCCTGCGCTATGAGGATACCGACAGCGACGGCGAGCCGGAGTGGCTCGCTCTGTTCCATCGGACAGGCCCCGACGGTGGGCGGCTGAGTGCCTACGTGCTGGATGGCCCGGTCTCGTTCGAGCTGGCCCCCGCTCGCCCCAAGCCTGGCTCCCGCGAGGTGGGCCTGGGGGAGTATCCAGTGTGCGACCTGCAGGTGCGTGACCTCAACCTCGACGGCACGCCCGACATCGCCATTTTCGGCCATGCCGCGAACAACAGGACTCTGCTCCACCTCTTCACCTGGGATGGTACGCACTACCTCAGGCTAGGCGTCTTCGCTGGCGATGCCGGGGTCACGTTGACCGACGACGACGGTGACCTGACGGAGGAGGTGCGGGAGGGGTACCGCGTGCGTGCTGCGCCAGACCTGGTGTGGTACGCCATCTACACCTGGCGGCATGGGGCCTACGGCTGGACCACGGACTATTACGACTGGTACTTCACCGATCGCCCCCAGTCCTATCCCACCCATCGCCCTGAGTACGCGGTGATCAGCTTCTACCTGGCGCTCAACGACCGAGACCTGCTCCGCGCCTATGAGTTGCTGTACCCGGACACGCGGGATAGTTACGAGGGCTGGGCGCTGGGCTATGCCACGCTCATGCGGGTGCGGGTCGGCAGTGTCCATCCCATCCCCGACACCCTCACCGAGACCCACGCTCGGGTCGCTGCGATGGTCACCACCTGGCACAACGAGGAGGGGGTGGTCGTAGGGCGGCTTTGGGATACCGAGTGGGATGTCGTGCGCATCCCAGAGGGCTGGCGGCTTACCACCCACCAGGCGCAAGAGCTTGAGACGTGGGTGGCTACCTACACCTGGTAGCCTGACCCCGACTATGTCGCGTGGTGTATCCTCATCGGGGTTGTCTCGCTGCGCCTGCACCACTGTCTGCTAACCGCTTCCCTCTCCAGCCCAGGGTTGGGCGATTGGGGGAAAGGGGCTAGTAGGGGCATCACCCGTAGACGAAATTGTTGTCGGCCTCTCTAAGCCGGGGGGCTGCTGCATCTTTGGCCGAGATGCGCGGGGCCTCTACTGGCCAGGCGATATCGAGGTCCGGATCACACCACAGGATCGCGCGGTCCAGCGCCGGGGCGAACTCGTGTGTAACCTGGTAGACCACGTCTGCGACCTCGCTCACCACACAGAATCCATGGGCGAAACCCGGCGGGATGTAGAGCATGTGGTGGTTCTCATCGCTCAGCATGCGCCCTACCCAACGCCCAAAGGTGGGCGATCCCTGCCTGATGTCCACCCCCACGTCGAAGATCGCCCCGCGCACTACAGCGACCAGCTTGCCCTGCGCGGCGGGATGTTTCTGGTAGTGCAGGCCGCGCAGCACTCCCTGCTTCGAGTGCGAGAGGTTGATCTGCACGAATGAGGTCGGCAGGCGATGAGCCGCGAAGTCCGAGGACTTGTACATCTCCATGAAATATCCCCGCGCATCGACAAAGGTCCGCGGCTTGATGAGCACGACTTCGGGTATCTCTGTCGGTTCAAACGCAAATGGCATCGCGTTACGCTTCCCTTCTGCCCCTCAACGGGCGGCAACTTCTGGCACCTTTTGGTGCCATCCTCCTGGTGCGACGCCTCCACCGGAGCGAGAGTTGTGCCCTGGCCCTAGCGTCGGGCGAGCTTCAGCGCCAGCGCCGAGGCCAGCGGATAGAGCGGGTGCAGCGATCGCTCCCATAGCCCCACATAGCGCACCAGTCGCCCCCCGAATCCCCGCTTGAAACGATAGACTCCCCATAGGCCGTCACGACGCTCGGTGAACTCGCGCTCCAATATCTCTTCATCGGCGTCTGGGACCCCCCAGAGGTCGTAGACTGTACAGCCCCGTGCCCTGGCCCACTGCATGGCTGCCCATTGCACGCCATAGGTGGGCATCAGATTGCGGTGACGGTTGGAGGACCCACCGGCGATATACCATGCCTTCGTGCCCACGGCAAAGGCCAATACCCCGGCCAGAGGCTCGCCTTCCAGCTCGGCCAGCAGCAGCGCCACCTGCCCTCGAGGGGCAAAGAGCTCGTAAGCCCGTCGGTAATAGGCCTCCGTATGAATACCAAAGGCATCCCGTGCGCCCGTCTCCTGCATCAGGCGATAGAAAAGGGGGATGTCCTCCAGCGTTCCCTGCCGCACCCGTATCCCGCGACGCTGTGAGAGGCGGACATTGTAGCGCGTCTTAGACTTCATGGCGGCCAGAATCTCGTCCTCCGTAGGGGTCAGGTCCACCAGGATGGTACGCCGCGGCTGGACGCTCCGCACTGGGGGGCGATAGCGCAGCGCCAGCAGTACCGCCGTGCTGGCGTGCCCATCGGGCAACTCCGGCTCCACCCAGCAGGCCCAGGCGCGACGGCGTTGTGCTGCCCGATGCAGGGCCATCAGAAGGGCCTTCACCGTCGTCTCATCTTCCCAGGCGACGACTGGTCCGCGCGGCACGTAGGCCACCGTGCCTAACTTCAGAGGCAACGACCGATAGAGCACCAACGCCCCTGCCTGGGGAGCTTCGGGCGTCCCGCTGAGCACCACCTCCCAATCCCAGCCTACTTCGGCCTTGAGCCTGCCCCAGCCCGTGGTCTGCAACAGGTGACCGGAGGGGTGTGCTGCGACGAAATCATCCCAGCCGGCAAGAGCCTCCGGCGGACTGATGGCATTCAGGATCGTCACGGTGTTCTCCTCCTTTTCTCCGCTACCACCAGCAACCCGCCGCCCAGCTCTCCCTCCGGTACATCCAGTGCATAGATCGAGCGCCACGCGCGACTCAGCCAGTCCATCACCCGACGCCGCAGCCAGCGGTCGGTGCCCAGGGCACGCAGCCTGGGGGAGGCCAGCCAGCGGTACAGGGGCAGGCCCCGCGTGCGCCATACCCCGAAGCGTCGATTGGCGCGGTCCCATACGGTCATCGCCAGGGAAGGCATGTAGTAGACCGTCCGCACCAGGTGCAGCCCCACTTTACTCAGCATTTCCGCCCACGCCTCCGGCGAGGGATAGCGGTAGTGCTCCAACCAGGCATCTACCTCCTGCGCGTAGGCCTCTGCGCCCTTGAGATCCCCGGTCGCCAGACGCGCCCGATAGCCCGCCAGCAGGCTGCGGAAAGCATCGCTAGGGACGGTCGCGATGAACCGACCACCGGGCCGAAGCACCCGGGCCGCTTCGGCCAGCACCGGCGTCAGCTCTGGGATATGCTCCAGCACCGAGTTGCTGAGGACCGTGCCGAAGCTCCCTGTGCGATAGGGCATCGCCGATCCTACCGCCTGCTGCATGTACCGGTACGCACCTGTGGCTGGGGCTTTGCGCACTTGGTCGAGCCAGGGGTCAAACCCCACCTCTAACGGCGGATCCTCCCCCAGCAGCGCCTGGGCGATCAACCCGTCGCCACAGCCCAGGTCCAGCACGGGACGCGGCATTGGCTCCCGAGCCAGCGTGCGCAGCTCCACGGCGCGCCACAGGGCCACTGGCGGTGCAAACCAATACTGCCCCAACAGCAGGGTCAGATAGTCTCGGTCTGGGTTGGGCATGATAGCTCCAGGTTATGGAACAACAATGGGACTCACACAAGGTCCTTTTGTAACACAAATGGGTGCCTGAGCAAGGTGTGGGGCGACTGTCACCCTGTCAGGCCTTTGCCGCGAGCCGCCACCGCGAGCGATGGACCGTGTATTCCACCTATCCATCGAGGTGACAGTCACCGCCTCTCCCCGTCTGTGACAGGCTCATGGTGCCACTCTCTGTGTCCTATCCCAGGAGCCCCAACATTCGCAGCACCGGGGCCTCGAGACCTGCCAACCCCAGGGCCAATCCCAGCAACAGGAGTCCCAGGGCGTTCAGCCGCCGTGCTCCCCACAGAGTGGGCAGCAGGCCAATGCCTGTCGCCACCGTACACACCCCCAATCCCGGCCAGCCCGTGAGCGCATAGACCAGCCCCAGAACCACTGCCAGGCTTAGGGCGTTGATGCGCCGGTACCCCACCGCTGCAATGAGCCTCGCGGCCAGCCTCGCTAATCCCAGCGAGAGGAGAAACGTCAGTGCCCCTACACATAGGGCGGAGGCCGCGGCCCAGAGGAGGATCTGCGGCCCGTAGAGCGTCCCCTGTGTGCTGAGCATCCACGCCATACCACCGCGCGTGAGTTGCAGACCTGGTACGAAGAAGAGGAGGTAGCCCCCCACGTAATAGACCACCCTGGTGGCTCCCTGCGCTACCAGGAAGGCCCGCGCGTCGCGTTGACCGGTGGCGTGCCCCGCCAGGAAGCCCCCAATGCCGCCGGTCACCGAGGGGAAGAAGGCTGCGAAGGAGCCCCCTGCCACCCCCGCCAGCGTCGCCTGCAGCACCAACAGCGGCGGTGCATCCACTGCCTCCCCGATACGCTGCGGCGGCAGGGTCACCCGCGCCGACAGGTTCATCAGCAGCCAGGGCACGGCAAACAGCCCCACGAACGCTGGCATGAGCCCCTGGTACGCCACTGTTACTGGCAGCGGCGAGCGCACCCGCAGGATGAGCCCCAGCAGCCCGGACAACAAGAAGGTCCCCAATCCTGCAAGCAGGGAGCGCCAGCCATCCCACCACCGTCGCCATCCGGCCGGCGGCCGCTCGCTCCCTTTGGGCCATTCCGAGAGCAGGAGATAGGTTACCACTGCCCATAGCAGCCAGGGCAGATGGGGCTGCAGGATTGTGCGCGCGGCTGGCAGCACGTGGGGCGCCAACGGGGCCAGAAAGGCCACCAGCCCTAACCCTCCCAGCCCGCCCAGGCCCATGAGCGTCACCGCTTCATAGCCACGCCCCTCCAGCAGGTAGCGCTGAGCCGGCAGGATGGTGAAGGCCATGCTCTCGTCTGGCACCGCGAAGAAGACGCCGGGGACCACACTCAGCATGGTGTAGCCCGTGACCATCCCCAGGAAGAGGAAAGCCAGGGTTTCGGTCTCTATCGGGATCCCTCGCTCCGTTACCCAGAGCAGGAACAGCGCCGCCACGTTGTAGATGTGCAGCGCGGGTACCAGCGCCGTCAGCATCGCTGCGACGCCGCCTACCAACGCCCAACCCAGCGCCGTGCTCATGGCGGTGGCCTCACGCGCCAGTCGTAGCGCGAACGGGGGATCAACTCCAGCCGTCCCTGAAACAGATTGATCACCCCGGTTACCTCCACGGGCAGGCCCTCCTGGGGCTGTGGGGTCAGGGCCTGGTAGAGCTCAGACCACAGGACCACCGGCATGGTCCCCGTGCCGTCGGAGAGCGGGACCTTGACGCCAGCCGAGAAACCCGTCGGCTCGCCCAGCACGCCGCGCAGCCGCACGACCCGCCCCACATCCTGAGGCCGGAGCGTGTCCACCGCCAGCCAGGGCGGCGCTGGGGCCGCGGTCACCACTGTCACTGCCTCAGCGGCACGGGGTACCAGTTCCAGGTCCCCGCGATACTGCTGCACCTTCGCCACCACCTCCACCTGAGCGCCCACGTCCAGCGCTCGTGGGTTGGACAGCGCTCCGTACACCCGATCCCAGAGCACCAGCGTCACCTGAGCCACCCCGTCGTCCAGCGTGGCCCGCACCCCGCCCTTGATCCCCTCCAGCGCCACCACGTGGCCCGCCGCCATGACCTCCTCGCCCACCGGGTGGGAGGCCAGCTCCGCCAGCGTCGTCAGGCGAGGGATCTGCGGCTGTGGAGATGGTGATGGTGTCAGGGGACCAGGCGTTGGCGCCACTGAGTTTTCTCGCTTCACCAACACTGGCGGCGGGGTCGGCGGTGGGTCCGCCTTCAGGTCCTCCTCGGTGGCTGGCACGACCTGTGGGGTGCCGTGGTAGATGTCCACAGCGCCGGTCACGGTCAGTCTCTGCCCCACTGTCAGCACGCGCCACGTCCCTGCCAGCGCACGATCATCCAGCACCACGGGTATCTGACCGCTCTTGTCCTCCAGGGTCACCAGGGTCATCCCCGGATAGGGCGTGCGGACCTGGCTCACCTGACCGGCCAGCCGCACCCTGCGGCCCGCATCCAGCAGCGTCACCTCCCCGGCAAGCATTGGCCTTGCCGGCGGGCGTGTCAACGAAAGGTGCTCTGGGGCGTTGAGTGTCAAGGCCACCCGACTGTCGTGGATGCGTAGCGTCCCCGCCACGGTGATGTGGTCGCCCACGGCCGGCAGGTCTCCCTGCGCTACCAACGCCTGGGTGACATCCCGGTAGGCGTTGACGTAGACCTCACCGGTCCCATCGTCCAGCCAGAATCCCAGGTAACCGCTCTCCTCATCGTAGGTGGGGCGCTGAGGCACCACTCCGGCCAGCCGCACATAGGCGAAATTCATCAGACCGCCTACCTGGTCCGCCTCTACCAGAGGGATCTCGGTCCGCCGGGCCAGCCACCACAGCCAGGCCAGTCCCAGCGTGGCCAGCACCGCCGCCAGTACCCTCAACACGCGCAGTGGGATCGGCATGGGGTGCGGCGCGCCGCAGTAGGGGCAGGTGGCATAGGCAGGCCCCACATAGCGCCCGCAGCGTGCGCAGGTGGACGGGGGGCCGGCGGCGGACGCAGTATCTCCACTCATCGCTTACCCTCACGACAGGGGGTACCAGACCATCTCGTGCTGACGCTGCCATACATGATATCCGACCTTAAAGAAAGCCTGGGCCAGCGGATCCTCCGCCGGCACATTGATGACATATCCCACG
>CAZHBB010000014.1:9209-10964 GCA_964530185.1 uncultured Anaerolineales bacterium | reverse complement strand
AAAGAAAGCCTGGGCCAGCGGATCCTCCGCCGGCACATTGATGACATATCCCACGTGGTGCGGGCTGAGCCCATGTACCGTGCGTAGCAGCATCAGCGCGATCCTCTCACGCTCTCTATGGTCTGGGTCCACCGCCAGGTCCTCCACCACGACCGCGTAAGGCTGCGTCTGATACAATACATAGCCGCGGGGTACCCCTCGCTCCAGATAGGCCAGCGCGGAGAGGGTAACCAGGTGCCTGCGCAGGGTGGGGCGATCCCGCTGCCAGGAGGGGAGGATCCGATGAAAATACCACAGCGCCTCCAGCGGCCAGGAGGGATCGACGTGGACCGTGGGCGGCAGGGCCGGCCAGGGCTCATCTACCGTAGGGTCTCGCTGTAACACCAGGAACTCGCGCGTGAAGACAAACCCCCGTGTCTCATAGAGAGCCTGAGCCGCCCGGTTCTGGGCCAATACCTCTAGCCGCACGCGCTGCAGGCCCCACTTCCGTGCGTCGTCCTGCAGCCGGACGATCATGCCGCGACCCAACCCGCGACGGCGCCAGCGCGGCACCACGCCCACGCCGCTGATCCAGCCCTCCTGCCCCCGACGCGAGAGGAGCGCCAGCCCCACAGGTGTCCCTTCGGCCAGGGCGACCACCGAGTGGGTCAGATCGATGTCGGTGCTCTCCACCATGCGGGCGAAGGCCTGTGGGCTGAGTCGCGTGGGGATGGGATAATCGACATAGGCCTGGTTCAACAGCGCAGCCAGCACCTCCGGCGGAAACGCCGCCGCCTGACACAGCGTAACCCCGTCCATCGTGGCTACACTATGCCGCGAGCCGGGCATTCTGGCAAGTCGCGGGGCCATGCTCACTGCAGAGGACGCCGGGGACGCGGAGGAGACAATAACCCTCATATGTCTTTGCGGTCTCCACGATGCTTCACAGACTCATTGCTAACCACGTTGCCTTGTCCCCCGCCGTCGCCGGGGATACACTGGCGGCTGCCCGGCCATCGGACGGTGGCGGGAGAACGTCCAGGAGAGAGGATCCCCATGAGCGACGAGGGACGAATGACCGTCCACATCAGGGCATTGGAATGCCCAGAGGAGATCGAGGTGTGTGCGCATATGATGGCTAACTCCGAGCCCTGGATCACCCTGGGGCGCGGTTACGATGCCCTGTTGCGGGCCCTCTCCGCCCCTGGGCTGGAGATCACCCTGGCCGTCGCGGCGAATAGGATTGTGGGTTGCATCGTGCTGAACATGCAGGGGGCGTTTGTGGGCTACATCCAGGCGATCTGTGTGGCCCCCGACCGGAGAGGTCAGGGGATTGGCAGTGCGCTGCTCTCCTTCGCCGAGCGGAGGATCTTCCGGGAGTCTCCCAATGTCTTTCTGTGCGTCTCCTCGTTCAACACCGATGCCCAGCGGCTGTACCGACGTCGGGGCTACCAGGTGGTCGGCGAGCTGAAGGATTATCTGGTGGAGGGTTATTCGGAGATCCTGATGCGCAAGACCCTCGGCCCCCTCAGTAAGTTCCGCCGCTCGTCCCCGTGAGGCAGCCACCGGTTCCCCCAGGTGACAGTCACTTTGCAGAGTGACTGTCACCCGAGTCGGCGCATGAAGCGCCCGATGCACGCCCCTGGCGACCGTTCCCCGACTCTCCTGTTGCCCGCCCGGCGGAGGGCGGTATACTCCAAGTCCGTAGCGTCCACAGATGTTGCCCTAACCGATGAAACTGGAGGCTTTATGCTACCCTCTGTCCCGCTGGATCAG
>CAZHBB010000014.1:4299-9109 GCA_964530185.1 uncultured Anaerolineales bacterium | reverse complement strand
TGCCCACCAAGGCCTCGGTGCACATCTACGGCGAAGAGGCGCGCAAGCTGGAGCGTGTAGCCGACAACTACGAGGTGCGGCTGGACGCGCGGATCAGCGGTGAGGACGACACGGTGGCCCTGGGTATCAACGTGGGGGATTTCGTCTATATCGACCCACGTGTCGAGATCGTCAACGGCTTTATTCGTTCCCGCCATCTGGACGACAAGGCCGGCGTGGCTGCCATCTACGGCGCACTGCTGGGCCTGCACCAGGCCGGGCTGGCGCCGCGCCAGCGGCTCGACGTGCTCATCAGCAATTACGAAGAGGTGGGTCATGGTGGCGCCTCGGGCATCCCGGCCGATGTCGCCGAGTTAGTCGTGGTGGACATGGCGGCCGCGGGCGGCGATCAGAACTCCGACGAGTTCTCGGTGGGCATCTGCGCCAAGGACTCCGGCGGCCCCTACCACCTGGGGCTGCGCCGACGCCTGGAGGCGCTGGCCCGCGCCCACGCCATCCCCTACCGCACGGACACCTATCCCAACTACGGATCGGACGGTGAGGCAGCCTGGCGCGCCGGCGCCGATCTGGCCGTGGCACTCATCGGCCCAGGCGTGGATGGCTCGCACTCCTACGAGCGCACCCACCGTGACTCCCTCGACGCCACCATCCGCCTGCTGATGGCCTATCTGCTAAGTGAGTGAGATGATACTGGACCTGGCCCAGCGGCTTGACCCACGGATCCCCTATCTCACCGCCCACCTCCCCGGCATCGGGGGCGTGATTCGCGTGCAGCTTGAGGACTTCGTGGTGGAGGAGGTGCCTGCCTACCGGCCCTGCGGCAGCGGTGAGCACACCTACATCTGGGTGGAGAAGCGTGGTATCACCACCACCCAACTGGTGGCACAGCTCGCCGAGCAGCTCGCTATCCCTCGGCGGACCATCAGCTACGCCGGGCTGAAGGACGCCCAGGCCGTGGCCCGCCAGATGCTCTCGCTTCACCTGGTGCCACCCGAACGCCTCAAGCGGCTGACGCTGGACAACGCCCGCATCCTGCGGGTGAGCCGCCATCGCAACAAGCTGCGCATCGGCCACCTGCGGGGCAACCGCTTCACCATCCGCATCCGTGACGTGGCCCCCGATGCTGCGTTGCGGGCCGCCGACATCCTGGCCGAGCTGAGCGCCCGGGGCGTGCCCAATGCGTATGGCCCGCAGCGCTTCGGCAACCGGGCCGACAACCACATCGTAGGCTACCATCTTCTGCAGGGCGACCGCGCCGCGCTCACTCAGATGGGCATCCGCTCCCCCTCACGCCGCATGCGTCAGTTCTTCATCAGCGCCCTGCAGGCGGCTCTCTTCAACCAGGTGGTGGCGCAGCGCATCGAGGCTGGCACGCTGGACACCGTGGTGGCGGGCGATATCGCCCGCAAGGAGGACACAGGCGGATTGTTTATCGTGGAGGACGTGGAGGCCGAACGCCCACGGGCTGCCCGTTTCGAGATCTCGCCCACCGGCCCCATCTACGGCTACCGGATGATGGAGGCACAACAGGAGGCGGGCGCCCTGGAGGGGCGCATCCTGAGCCAGGCTGGCCTGACACTGGAAGATTTTCGCGCCGTACAGGCCAGGGGCGTGCGCCGGCCGCTGCGCTATCACCCAGGCGAGGTCACCTACACCTCGGACGCCGAGGGCGTGGTGATCGCCTTCTTTGCCCCCAAGGGAGCCTTCGCCACCATGCTGCTGCGCGAGCTGATGAAGGCGCCCATGGCCGCCATAGACTGAGGGGAGACGCCATCACCGCAGCCGAGATGGAAGCGCGCAGCCTCGCCACTTTTGAGAACGTCTCCTATCTCTACCCCGGCTCGGACAGCTTCGCCCTGCAGGACGTGAACCTGACGGTGCAGGAGGGGGAGATCCTGGGCCTCATCGGCCCCACTGGCGCCGGCAAAAGCACGTTGTGCCTGGCCCTCAATGGGATCGTGCCCCAGTTCTTCGGCGGGCGTTTCTTTGGCCACGTCACCGTCGCCGGCCTGGACACGGTGGAGACGCCCATCAGCACCCTGGCGCGCTATGTGGGGCTGGTGTTCGAGGATCCGGAACTGCAGCTCACCGCTACCTCGGTGGAAAGTGAGGTGGCGTTCGCTTTGGAGAACCTGCAGGTGCCCCGCGACGAGATGGTGCGGCGCATCGCCTGGGCCCTGGACGCGGTGGGGCTGCGCGGGATGGAGATGCACCACCCGGCCACCCTCTCCGGCGGTGAGAAGCAGCGTCTGGCGATCGCCGCCATGCTGGCGGTCCGTCCCCGCCTGCTGGTGCTCGACGAGCCCACGGCCCAACTGGACCCTGTGGGCACACAGCAGATCTTTGCTCTTCTGCGAGAGATCAACCGCCGGTTTGGGATCACTGTGCTCATTGCCAGCCACGCCGCGGAGGAGCTGGCGGCCTTCGCCGACCGCATTGCCCTGCTGGCGGCTGGTCGTGTGATCGCCGTTGGAACGCCGGCCCACGTCTACGCCAACCTGGAGACCCTGCACCGCCACCATTTGCGTGCGCCACAGGTCACCGAGGTCTTTGCCCGCCTGCCGGGCGACGATCCTGTGCTCCCCCTTCCAACCACGCTGACCGAGGGCCAGGCCCGCGTCCGGGCGTGGGTGGGACGCGGCGTGACGCCGCCCTCCTCGGCTGCGTCCTCCCCATCTGCCGGGACCGGGGGCCCGGCGGTGCTGGCCCTGCATCACCTGCATCACGTATACGAGGACGGCACACCTGCCCTCCGTGACGTGTCGCTGGAGATTCGCCAAGGTGAATACCTGCTGCTGGCGGGTCAGAACGGCGCTGGCAAGACCACGCTGGTGAAACACCTGCTGCACCTGTTGGAGCCCACCGCTGGCCAGGTCCTCTTCCGTGGCCAGGACGTGCGGGCCCTGCACACCGGAGAGCTGGCCCGGCACATCGGGTATGTGGCCCAGAACCCGGATCGCCAACTATTCAACACCACCGTGGAGGAGGAGGTGAGCTTCGCGCTGCGGACGCTGGGGATGCCGCCCGCCGAGGTGGAGGCGCGGACCGAGGCCAGCCTGGCCGCGCTGGGCTTGAGTGCACTGCGGCAGCGCCATCCCTTCTCCCTGGCACGAGGCGATCGAGCGCGGGTCGTCATTGCCGCCGTGCTGGCGATGGACCCGGAGATCCTTATCTTTGACGAACCGACGACAGGCCAGGACGTCCACGGCGCCCGTCAGATCCTGGAGATCACCCGGCAGCTCCACCGCCAGGGGAGAACCGTGTTGGTCATCAGCCACCATCTCTATCTGGTGGCGGCCTATGCCAGACGGATGGTCATACTTCACCAGGGCCGGGTGGTGCTGGATGCCCCTACCCGCCAGGCTCTGCATGAACGTCAGGCGCTGGACGCCGCAGGGCTAGTATCACCCCAGGCCGTCGCACTGGCCCAGGAGATCGCCCGGTTGACGGGGGTACCCTGCCCCTGCATCACACCACAGGAGGTAGCAGGCTGTCTGCTAAGGCTGAGCCGGGGAGGTGCCGCGTGTACCGCTTCTTGAACGCCCCCGGGATCCCGCGGCCCTCGTTGTTGACCCGCCTCGACTTCCGCACCAAGGTGGTGCTTATGGCCACTATAATGGCGGTGGCAGTGATGTGGGAGAACCCCCTGCTGACCGGTACCCTGGCGCTGGCAGTCGTGCTGACCTCCCTGCTGGCCGGCCTGCCCCTGGTCTACCTCAAACGCACCCTCCTGCTGATGACGCCTTTTTACGCCACGCTGCTCCTGACCCAGGGGTTCTTCGCCGGGCCGCTGATCACGGCCCGCACCGGCCTGACGCCTGCGGAGTTCCATTGGATCTTCACTTTCCCCAACACCTGGCCCGTCATCGGCGGTGCCGGCCCCTCATGGGAGGGCGTGCTGTACGCGGTCGCTGTGATCTGCAGGACGCTGGCGGTGATGCTCATCGTACCCCTGACGGTCCTCACCAGCGATGTCAACACGATCGTGGTGAGCCTGGCCCAGGCGCACATACCCTACAAGCTGGCCTTCATCTTCGCCTCGACGTTGCGCTTCTACCCGCTGCTGCTGGCCCAAATCCAGACCATCATCGAGGCCCAGAAACTGCGCGGGCTGGTGCTGGAGCGTATGTCGCTCCTCAGGCGTATTCGGGTCTACGCACGCATCGCCGTACCGTTGATCCTGAGCACCCTCACGCGGGCTCAGATGCTGGAGGTCGCGTTGCAGGCCAAGGCGTTCTCCGGCCGCTCGGAGCGCACCTACCTGCATACAGCGCCGCTGCAGGTGCGCGATTATGTCGTCGGCGGATTAGCGGTCGTCTTTCTGGTGATGGCCGGGATCGCTTACATCGTGTGGGGCGTGGGGAGGTTCGCTATCCCCTTCGAGTAGCGGACCACCTGGTCCGCCAGGATTGCGTCGCCACGCTTCGGCGGTACAGTAGAAAGGGGACAATCCGAAGCAGGAGACAAGGCCCATGATTCTGACGTTTGTTCTTAATGGGGAACCTATCACCCTGGATGATGTGCCGGAGGATATGATGCTGCTGGATCTGCTGCGTGACGTCCTGGACCTCACCGGCACCAAACGCGGCTGCGAGACCGGCACCTGCGGCGCCTGCGCCGTGCTGCTGGATGATCGACTGGCCCGTTCCTGCCGCACGCCGGTCAAGGCGATCGCCGGACGCCGCGTCACCACCATCGAGGGGCTGGGCGGCCCCGATGGGGGACTGAGCGATCTGCAGGCAGCCTTCCTGGAGCACGGGGCCGTACAGTGCGGCTTCTGCACGCCGGGGATGATCGTCGCGGCCGAGGC
>CAZHBB010000014.1:0-4199 GCA_964530185.1 uncultured Anaerolineales bacterium | reverse complement strand
AGCTGCGCTACGTTGGGAATCCCAACCTCCAGAACGTGGACGGCGTGGAGAAAGTCACTGGACGGGCCCGCTACGTGGCCGACATGAGAGTGCCGGGGATGCTGGTGGCCAAAGTGCTGCGCAGCCCTCACCCCCACGCCAAGATCGTCAGCCTGGACCCCGCGCCTGCGCTGGCGGTGCCAGGGGTGCGCGCCGTCATCACCCATGCCGACTTCGTGGATCATGGGGCCTTCGGCTGGCCTATCCGCGACGCCTACATCCTGGCGTATCGCAAGGTACGGTACGTCGGTGAGCCTGTGGCGGTGGTGGCCGCGGAGACGGAGGAGGCCGCGCGGGCAGGAGTGGAGGCCATCCAGGTGCGCTACGCCCCGCTGCCGGTCGTCAGCGACATGACGCATGCGCTGGACCCCGGTGCGCCCCTGATCCCGGCGGTCTCACCGACCGGCCAGGGCAACCTGTGCAACACCCATCTGGTGCGTAACGGCAATCCCGACCCCCTGCTGGCGGAGGCCGCAGTGACCTTCGAGACCACCATTAGCCTGCCGCATCAAGAGCACGCCTACCTGGAGACCGAGGGCGTGCTCGCCATTCCGGAGCCGGATGGCGGGGTTACCCTCTACGCCAACAATCAAAGCCCCCACATCAACCGCGACACCACGGCGCAGGTGTTAGGGCTACCGCAGGAGGCAGTGCGGGTGATCCAGCCGCCGGTGGGTGGCGCCTTCGGAGGCAAGGACGACGTCCTCTATCAGACCTCGGCGCAGGCCGCGCGGCTGGCCCTGATGACGGGGCGGCCAGTGCGCCTGATTCTCACCCGCTCCGAGTCCATGGCCGCGTCGTACAAACGTCAGGCCATGCGCGTGCATCTGCAACTGGGCGCCGACCGCGATGGGACCCTGCGCGCCGCCAAGGCCCAATTGCTGGTTGACAGTGGTGCCTACGCCTCCATCACGCCGCTCTCGTCCTGGCGGGCCACGGTGCATGCGGCGGGGGCCTATCGCTATCAGGCGGTCCACGTGGACACCCAGGCCGTCTACACCAACAACGGCTACGCGGGGGCGTTCCGCGGCTTCGGCAACACCCAGGCCACAGCGGCCATCGAGATGGCCATCGATGAGCTGGCCCTGCAGCTTGGGCTAGATCCGCTGGCGTTCCGGCTGCACAACTGCCTGCGTCAGGGCGATCGCACTATGACGGGCGATGTGTTGGAGGACCCTGTGGGCCTGGCAGCCTGCCTGGAGTGGGTGCGCGATCGCTCAGACTGGGACGCCAAACGCGCCGCCTACGATGCTCAGCCACGCGACGCGCTCCGGCGACGTGGCATTGGCGTCGCCTGCTACTTCCACGGCACGGGCCTGGGGGCGGAGGGATTGGACTTCGCCAGGGCCACGCTGCGCATCGACGAGGACTACGGCGTCACACTGACCTCGGGGCTGACCGACTACGGTCAGGGCAGCCGCACCGTCTTTACCCTGCTGGCGGCCGAGGTGCTGGGGGTGAATATGGAACGGGTGCGCATGCTGCGGCCCGACACGCAGACCGCGCCTGATTCGGGGCCCACAGTGGCCTCCCGCGCCTCTATCGTGGGCGGCAACGCCGTGCGCATCGCGGCGCAGAAAGTGCTGCACATGTTGAGGCTGGCGGCGGCCGACCTGCTCCACTGCCCGCCGGAGCGCCTGGTCCGCGCTGGCGAGCGTTTCATCGGGCCTGCTGAAGAACCTGTCTCTTTCGAGCAGGTGGTGGATCACGCCTGGGCCATGGGCTTCCAGCTTTCGGCTCAGGCATACTGGCAGACGCCCGCGATCCATTGGGACATGGAGCGAGGCACCGGTAAGCCCTACTTCACCTATGTCTTTGGCGCGCAGGTGGCCGAGGTGGAGGTGAACCGGCGCAGCGGGAGGACACGGGTGCTCAAGATCTGGGCTGCTCATGACGGCGGCACCATCCTCTATCCACAGGGGGCGCTGGGGCAGATGTACGGTGGGATCGCCCAGGGCCTGGGGTATGCGCTCATGGAGCACTTCCGCTTTGAGGATGGTATCCCTCAGACGCTGGGTTTCACCCGCTACCGGATCCCACGCGCCCAGGACGTGCCCGAGATCGAGGGGACTTTCATCGAGACACAGCACCCGCTGGGGCCCTTTGGGGCCAAGAACCTGGCCGAGCCGGTGATGGTCGGCACCGCACCAGCCATCGCCAACGCATTCCGCCAGGCCACGGGCCTCCGGGTGTGGCGGCTTCCCCTGCCGCGCTGGCAGTCCTGAGGGGGCTCAGCCCACCTCCTGATAGAGCGTCACCGGCAGGCCATCTGGATCCGCAATGGTGAACGGTTGCCCCCAGGGGTGCTCCGCTGGCTCTTCGTGAGCGCCCTACTGGCCGAGAGGATCAGCGCGTGGGACACCTACTCCGCTTTCGATCTTCCCCTGCTAGCGGAGCGACTGTCTACCCGGCACCCGACTGCGGCTCACGCTGGGTCTCGTAGGTGTGATGCAAGATGCCATCGGGCTGCGCCTCCAGCGCTCGTTGCAGTGCGTCCGTCATGGCTGCGCCATTGCGGTACTGAAACGGCCACATGCTTATGCGATCAAAGATGGCAACCCGCTCTCCACCCCGAAACTCATAGTCCAGGTCGGGATGGAGGCCCGGTAGAGCACTCAACTGCCCGTTGATGAAGGTGATACCCCGTTCCGTATCCGGCAATCGCAGATAGTGAAGCAGGTCACGCATGCAACTCCCTGTTGGCAACCCCAACGTCAGGTTGGCGTAGCCACCTTGACAGGCCTCGCCTCCATAGGCGGCCAGCCTTCCATAGAGCCAGAGATCCAGGTGAAGTTCTGGCATGTCATCCTCCGCCAACTGGGGGAAAGATCCCCATTGTGTCCCCATCCTTGAGCTCCCAACCATCCTCTCGAGCCCGACCGTTGACGAAGACTACTTTGACCAAGTCCGCGGGTAAGCCAAGGTCGCGGATAACCTCGCCAACCGTTGTGCCCTCCTTGACCGTCAATTCAAAGGGCCTGCCCGGCGAGTCCTGCTTAGGGCGATACTGACCCAGGCCGGCAAAGAGCTTCACTGTGATGCGCACCCGACCGCTCCCCCCTGCTCAGACGATCTTATGCCCTTCCCCCCTGATGCGGGGAACGCTGCCTCTGCCATTACCCTAAGGCCCTTGGGGTACTCCAGTACCCCAAGGGCCTTGACGTGATGTCCCGCTGTTTTCGCCTGCTCCAGCCATTGGTCGAGCCGATCACATCTCCTCAAACACTGAGTCGAGCGCCTCATCGGGCACGTCGAAGACCTGGTTGTGTGGCGGCAGCGGCTCATACTTCATGAACTCAGGGAGGCGGTCGTCGCTCTTGGAGAAGCCGGCGGCCTCGTTGAAGGCACGCTCACGGCGTAGGATCTCCGCGCCGAGTTTTGCCGCATCATCCTTTGTCCATGATGTACCCAGCACCCCATTGCACTCTTCCATGAGACCCTCCATGGCACTGGGAATGTCGAGGAGGGCGAAGGTGGTGAAGAGGCAGTGGCCGGTGCTATCAACGAACGCGGTCGTTGCCTGGAAGGCGCGGCTCAGCTCGGCTTTGCCTTCTGGGCTGAGCGGATCCGCTGAACCACCGACGCCGGCGATCTCGGGGGCGATCGTGTAGCCCGCTGTGTGGTCTGCCCCCATAGTGGTCGTGGCGTAGGTGACACCAATGCCCTTGATAGCACGCGGCTCATAGGCGGGCATGCTCTGGCCCTTCACGGTTGGCACACGGATCACGCCGAAAGCGCGGCCGGCAAGTGCGGTGCCCCCACCGAGAATGCGGCCCAGCGGAGTCCCTTTGCCCATCTCATGGAGGAGTTCGATGGCTTTCTTGCTGTCACCAAAGGGCAGGACTCCGGCTTCCATAGCTACTGCGAGGGTCGTGCCGGTCTCGATGGTGTCTAGCCCGTAGGCGTTGCACAACCGCACCAGCTCAGCGATGTCATCCAGGTTGTCGATCCCGCAGTTGGCACCCAGCGCCCAGTCCGATTCGTATTCGATACACGAGACGTGCTCGGATCCATCCGCTTTGTACAAGGTGTTGGAGCACTGGATGATGCACCCCGGACTGCAGGCATGATTGTATACTTCCTTCCCGGTGCGCTTCTTGTTGCTCTCGAAGATGGCCGCACCGCTGATGTTGGCCGCACCCTCGAACCGTCCACTAGAG
>CAZHBB010000013.1:42594-51352 GCA_964530185.1 uncultured Anaerolineales bacterium | reverse complement strand
GTGAACAAGCACCGTGACACAATCGTTGCCCAGAGGATAGAAGCTACTATAATAGCATCGAAACCCGGCCTGATGCCGGGACTTTCTATGCCTGCAGCAGAATACAGGACGACCATGGTTCATGCAGTTTTTCATTTTCCACCGGATTTCCTATGGGGCGTGGCGACGGCGGCCCATCAAGTAGAGGGAAACAACACGGCCAATCAGTGGTGGGCCTGGGAACAAGAACCAGGACACATCGCCCAGGCACATCGGTCCGGGTTGGCCTGTGATTGGTGGAACAATGCTGAGGCGGATTTCGACAGAGTCGCCTCAATGGGGTTGAAGACACTCCGACTCTCAGTGGAGTGGAGCCGAGTCGAAGTGTCACCCGGAAAGATCGACGCATCCGCCCTCGATCGTTATCGGGAGATGCTCCGTGGTCTGAAGATGCGCGGCATCGAGCCCATGGTCACCCTTCACCACTTCACAGATCCACTCTGGTTCACAGAACGAGGAGGATGGGCGTCGCCCGATGCGCCGCTTTTCTTCTCCCGCTTTGTCGAGCAAACGGTCCTGGCATTGCGCGACTATGCAACCCTATGGTGCACGATTAACGAGCCCAACGTATACGCGACGCTAGGATATGTGCTGGGGATGTTTCCACCAGGGCTCCACGATCTGAAAATTGCCACTCGCGTGCTGCGCCACATGCTTCTGGCCCATGGCGCGGCATATCGGGTCATCCACCGGTTACAGGAGGAGGCCCGGGTGGGCATAGCCCACAACATCCGATTCTTCGACCCCGGCCGCCCTGGACACCCTGCTGATCATATCGCCGCCGGCCTTCAGGACCTTTGGTTCAACAAGACAACACTGGCGGCTGTAACCAAGGGTTGGTGGATCCCCCCTGTCGGCCCGGGGCCTGCCCTGGCAACCCGAAACACATTGGACTGGCTGGGCCTCAACTATTACACACGCGATCTGGTGGTCTTCGATCTCAAGGCACAGAAGAACGCATTCGGACGCACGGTGCATGATAATGATGCGGAACTGCTCGATGGCGATTACGGGGAACTCTACCCTGAGGGGATCTCACGCGCCGTGCGCCGCGTAAGCCAAATGGGGCTTCCGATCTACATCACAGAGAACGGCATCCCGGACGCCGATGATGACCAACGGCCCAAAGCCCTGTTACTGCATCTGCATGAGCTTTGGCGCGTGCTTCAGCAAAATGCTCCCGTATTAGGGTACTACCACTGGACGCTAGTCGACAACTTCGAGTGGGCTGATGGATGGACGCTGAGATTTGGTCTGATTGCGCTCGACCCGGAGACACAACAGCGGACGCCACGACCGAGTGCGGACCTTTACGCGGCAATCGCGCGAAGCCACTCACTCACAAGCGAGATGATCCACGCCTACGCGCCAGAGCTCGAGCCCAGGTTGCTTCCCACATGATATTGAGATGGAGAGACTGGGAACCCTATGAAGACAGAAGTTCTCGACTACGAGCTTCCCGATGAGTTGATTGCACAGGAACCCGTTGAGCCCCGTGACCGCTCGCGGCTTCTGGTGCTCCATCGCAGCACGGGAGAGATTGAACATCGTCAGTTTCGCGATATCGGCGACTACCTGGAAGCTGGCGACGTATTGATCGCCAACGAGAGCCGGGTCATTCCTGCCCGCATGTTCGGCCGGAAAGAGCCGACAGGTGGCAAAGTGGAAATTCTGCTCTTGCGTCAAGTAGGCCCTCAGCGTTGGACGGCGCTGGTAGGCGGGGCGCGGACGCGGGTGGGCACAACCATCAGAATCTACCGCGAGACTGAACCCACACCACTCACCGCCGACGTCCAGGCCATTGGCGAAAGTGGTGAACGCACGTTCGACTTCAGCGAGCCTTTGGAAGGGTATTTGGATGTAGTGGGGCATGTTCCCCTTCCACCCTACATCCACCGTCCGCTCGACGATCCCGAACGGTACCAGACAGTCTACGCCCGCACCCCGGGGAGTGCAGCCGCCCCCACGGCAGGACTGCACTTCACCCCTGAATTGCTGCTAGCTCTTCGCTCCGCCGGGGTCAAGCTGGGCTTGGTCACTCTCCACGTCGGTCTGGACACCTTTCGCCCCATCAAAGAGAAGACCGTTGAGGAGCACGAGATTCATAGGGAATGGTGCCGTCTCGATCAACGCACAGCAGAGATGATCAACCGCGCCAAGTTAAAGGGGAGGCGGATCATCAGTGTGGGAACGACCAGTGTGCGTGTCCTGGAGACTGCCGCCAGACAGGGGCTGCTCCAGACTACCGAGGAGGTGTGTCCATGGCGTCAGATTTCACCCTTCGAGGGCTTCACCGACCTCTACATCACCCCAGGTTTCAGGTTCATGATCGTTGATGCCCTCATCACCAATTTCCACCTGCCGCGCAGCACTCTGCTGGCACTGGTGATGGCTTTTGCCGGCGAGGAGAACATCCGTCGGGCTTATCAAGAGGCTGTACGTGCTCGTTATCGTTTCTTCTCCTTCGGCGATGCGATGTTGATCCTATAGATGACCATGAGCCTCTCAAGACCATCCAGCTACCGGGAATACGTGGGCAACCCCCACGTCCACTCCGTTTACTCAGACGGTGCGGCGACCTATCGTCAGATCGGGCGTGCTGCGGCACAGGCGGGCCTCGACTTCGTGATCGTCACTGACCACAATGTGCGCCCGGAGGGCCTGGAAGGGTTCTATGACGGTGTCCTGGTGCTGAGCGGTGAAGAGCTTCACAATGTACGGGCCGACCCACAGCGTGACCACCTTCTGGTCTTTGGGACTGAACGAGAGATGGCGCCTTACGCCTTTGGCCCAGCCTCGACGCTCATCCAGGCTGCTAACTCGTTCCAGGGTATCGTTTACATCGCTCACCCGGTGGAACGCAGCAGCCGCTTGAGCCCAGACCTCGCTGCGATCCCCTGGACAAGCTGGCCCCCGGTGGGAACTCACGGCATGGAAATTTGGAACTACATGTCCGAGTTCAAGGGGTTACTGTGGTGTCGCCTGGTCGCCCTTCTCTACGCCCTGTGGCCAGAGCTGGGTATTCGGGGGCCATATCGTGCCACGTTGCGGCTCTGGGATGAACTTCTCAATCAAGGATATCGAGTTGCCGCCCTGGGCGGTGCCGATGCACATGGACAGGAGTACCGCTGGGGACCGCTCAAGCGCACCATCCTCCCCTACCAGAGACTCTTCAGAGGGGTCAATACCCATATTCTGACCCGCGAACCACTGTCTGGGGAGGATGTGGCTCGGGACAAAGCCTTAGTCTACGAGGCCTTGCGGGCTGGTCGCACCTGGGCGGCGTACGATCGTCCTCACTCTACGCGAGGCTTCCAATGCCTCTTCCGCAGCGACGTTGCCGTCGCCTTTCCTGGGGAGTCCCTGCGACGCCTTGGCGCACTGCAGATCCATGTTGGATTGCCAGCTCCTGGCACCATCATCCTGCGGCGGGATGGCAAGACCATACGTCGGAGCCGGGGGCGACAACTGCTTTTCACCACTGAGGAGCCAGGGACCTACCGGATCGAGGTCTATCGTCGATACCTAGGGCGACGGGTAGGCTGGATTTTCCCAAGTCCAATCTATGTTACATAATCAAGAAAACACCAAGGCCCACGATGCGGGTTCGTGGGCCTTGACCTTTTCGGTTGCTAACTAAATCAAAGCGGCTAGATCAGATCAGCACCAGGGCCCTTGGTGTAGAAGGCCTCATTGATCTCGATAAACTGCTCATACTCTGCAGGCAGGTCATCTTCCTGGAAAATCGCCTCGTTCGGACACTCGGCTGCGCAAGCGCCACAATCGATACAGGTCTCCGGATTGATGTAGTAGTACGGCCACTCACTATCTCCTTCGACGAAGTGAATCGAATCCGTCGGGCAGACATCCACGCACAGGCCTGCGCGCTCACACAACGACGTGATCACATATGCCATAGATCGCCTCCTGTTTGACTGAGTTCAAGCTCAATAGACTCTACCATTGCACGACTCGCCTACATCAACTACACTCATTGTACTCACCTGCGTGATGTGTGTCAAGGACAACGCGGTTGCTCCAACCTTGCCAGTGCGACTGTCTGCACAGCTCGCGTTGCCCCCCGCCCCTTCCAACGATTCCCACTCAATAGTTCCTGCCCAAACAGTGACCTGTCACCCATACGTGTACGCCTGGGGCCTGAGGCGCGATAACGCTTCGCTGACATCGGCCAGGAGTTGATCCTGATCGAACATCCCTTTCTGAAGCAACGCCTCCACACGGTGATACAGTATAGCACGCTCATCCTCCGTGAGGTCTTTCGCTGTCACCACGACCACCGGGAGTGACCGCGTCCGGGGCTCGCGTCTAAGCTGTTCCAAGACTGCAAAACCATCGACTTCCGGCATCATCAGATCCAGGATAACGAGATCCGGCACATGGTTCTGCATCCACTCCAGCGCCTCCACCCCGCCGCCAACCTCCGACGTAAGGTAACCCGCGCCCTCAAGAATCCGTCGCAGCAGATGCCGGTCATCCGCGCTGTCATCCACGATGAGCACATGCGCCCCGGACCCCTTCTCCGTCAATCGGGCCAGGGCAGAGAGCAAGGACTCCTCACTGATTGGTTTGACGAGATAGTCCGCAACTCCCAGGCTCACGCCACGGTCCATCTCACTCAAGATCGAACAGATGATGATGGGGATGTCCCGTGTCTCTGGATCGCTCCTTAGGGCTTGCACCACCTGCCATCCGTCCATGCCTGGCATGATCACATCCAGAGTGATAGCGTAGGGCTTAAGTCGTTTGGCCTCGGCCAAGACACGGCGGCCATCCGTCAGCCCAAACACTCGATACCCCTCACGCTCAAGGTAGCGTCGGAACAGCGTGATGACCGTCGGGTCATCATCCACCGTGAGCACAACGCGCCCTAAAGGCCCCGGATCCATCCGTTCTTCTTCCTGGATGGCGTCAGGCCCACCGATGGGGAGGGAGAAACTGAAGGTGGTCCCCTTTCCGACTTCCGTCTCCTGGATCCACATGTCGCCGCCATGAAGCCGGACGAACTCTCGACTCAGCGGCACACCCAGCCCAGTCCCTCCGTAACGGCGGGTTGAAGACGAATCCACTTGCTCAAACTGCTCAAAGACAGCGTGAATGCGGTCTGCGGGAATCCCTATACCGGTGTCCTGTACACTGATCACGACCTGATAGTCATCATAGGTCGCCGAGACCTTGATAAACCCTTCCTCCGTGAACTTCCCCGCGTTCCCCAGCAGGTTCGTAAGCACTTGACGGATCCGTCGTTCATCCGCCACCACCACAGGAAGGTCGTCTGGGACATCTGTCAATAGCTTGATCGGCTTATCCCTGACAAACCCCACAGCAGTGGACATGACGCTTTGGATCATCCTCTTCAAGTCAACAGGCTCAAAGACAACCTCCATCTTACCCGCGTTGATCTTGGAGATGTCTAAGATGTCGTTGATCAGGTTGAGCAGGTGGCGGCCACTCTCATAGATCGCGTTGAGGTCTGTCTCCTGCATTTCAGTCAAGGGACCATCAATACCCTTCAACATCACTCGAGAGAAACCAATGATTGAGTTGAGGGGCGTTCTCAACTCATGGGACATATTAGCCATGAACTGATTCTTGAGCTTGTCCACTTCCCGAAGTTTCTCTGCGGTCTCCTGAGCATCACGGTATAGACTAGCCGTCTCCAACGCCACGCTGACGTTGGCCCCAACCGTGCGCATAAACTCCTTGTCGGCCTCCCCCAGGGGTGGCGCACCCGTTGAACGCATCAACACCATGACACCATAGACGGCATTTCGAGCAACCAGAGGTACTGCAAAGCCCTCCTCAGCCAGCAGAAGGGGTTCCCCGTCATTCACGTGGGCCCAACAACCATTGGCGGGGAAACTCACCTCGTCCGGTTGCTGCGCCTCTACAACCCTTTGTAATTGGTACAAGAAAGCCTCATCCACCACAGCCGCTCTCTCGTCCCCACCCACCACTAACCGCCCGCCTGTGTCGTGGACGGCCGCCATAGCCAATGAGCGCCCGTTCCACTCCCAGGTGGCGACGGGGACCCCAAGGCGACGCGCGATAATCTCCCCCACACCCCGGAGGATCTCCTGCTGATCAAGCGAGGACGAAGCCGATCGAAGAATCTGGTTGAGGACGTCCCGCCGCTCCGCCTGTTCGCGAGTGACCTCGACCAGGTTAATGTTCTCCAGCGCCACAAAGGCCTGTCGCGAGACGTTTTCGTAGAAGCTCAGCTCCGCTGTGGAGAACTCCCGCGCCGTCTGGCTGTGTATAATGATCGTGCCATGCTGGGCGCCCCGCACTTTGAGCTGGAAAGCAGCCGTGGCCCGGATACCGACTTGACTATACAATCGGCGCAGCGAATCATCTACCAACGGATCTTGAGTGATATCGGGGGTAACAAAGCGCTCATCGAGCCGCAGTACCTCATAGAACTGACGGATTTCGTCCAGGTCGAAAGCCGACCTCGGCAGCGTCAGGCCTTCCCGGTTCCACACCACCACCAGCCTCAAAGATTTGGGCGAGGCCTGAGGTTCGAGCAATCCAGCGATGACCCAATCGGGCTCTCGCCGCTGCGCAATTCCCTCAACCGCAGCCCGCAACACGCTCTCCGCATCACGGGCATCGGTGACCTGCTGCGCGATGCGATAGAGCATGCGTGTCTCAGCCAACGAGTTCTGAGAGCGCTCATAAAGATTGGCACTCTCGATCACGTTCGCCAACTGATTGGCCATGAGCTCAAGAATTGCCACATCATCCTGAGTAAATGCAAAACGCCGGTCACTCTGCAGGACCAGAGCCCCATTGACCTGTCCCCGGCTCACCAACGGGAAAGCGATCGCTGAGCGCACCTTCGGCAAGAGTGGGTTCTCCAACACGGCATTCTGTGGATCAAGGTCAAGTGCAACGACACGTTTCCCCGACCTGATACAGCGTCCTACCATCGTGCTGCTGACCACCCGCACCCGGTGCCCCATGAGCATCAGCCGCTGTCCGATATCCCCTGTCCCAGACTGGAGCACAGCCCACTCTCCCTGCGTATCGAGCAAGAAGATACCCGCAAAATGCAGGTCAAACCGCCGCTGGAGGAAGTCCACCGACGCCTGCATAAGAGGCCCACGCTCTGAGAACGATGTGGTGAGGTTCGCTAACTCCACAGCCGCTTCCTGCCGCCGGATCCGTGCCTGTGACTCCTCGAAAAGCCTTCGGTTAGCCAAGACTACCGCGGCCTGATCGGCCAGAGTGCGGTAAAGTCGCTCCTCTTGAGCCGAAATCCCTTGTGAATCGTAGTATCGGACCTGAAGCACCCCGATCTGCCCGGCGGCATCGCCACCAGTTGTCAGTGCGGCAACGACCAGTGCCGTCACCTTTTCCTCCAGCAACACACTACGCAATGACTCGGGCAGGTTTGGATCTGACTCGACATCCGTGGTGACAAAGAGTCCTCTTCCCTCAACGAGTGTGGGGGCAATCAGCTCCTCAACTCGCAGGCGCGTCCCAGTAGGCGGGGCCTGCCGGTCGACCCTACATGTTAAGGAGGCAACGATCTCCATCCAGTCCCGTTCCGCTCCGGTCTCTGGATCACCCACATAGAGCGCGATCTCAGCACGTGCGGGCCGATGGGAGAAGATGTGAGTCGCGATGGCCTCCAATACCCCAGGCGCGCCCTGAGTGTCAACCAGATCCGCTGTCGCCTCATAAAGACGTCGTGACTCGTCGGCACTTGCCTGAGCGACCTTCAGAAGGTTGCCACGCTCAATAGCAGAGGCGACCTGAGCAGCCACCTGCTGTAACACAGGAGCTATCCCCTCCCGTGAAAACGCATCGGGCTTTCTGCTCGCCAGATCCAAGACACCCAGCAAACGCGGCCCCAAGGTAAGGGGGAACAAAGCCCGCGCTGTGATGCCCAACCTGGCCAACATGGCATCCTCAGCGAATCGGGGACTACGGCCCAGATCATTCTGTATCAGACTGGTTCGGCGCTCGACCACCCGGGAGACAGCTGTGAGCCCCTTCGGGACACGGGAGACAATTGCCACATAATCCGAGACGAAGTCTCCGGCACCTCCCAAGACCGAAGCACTTGCTCCATCCGTCTCCAAGCTGACCAGCGCCACAGTATCCACCGGCACGAATCCCTGGAGCTGCTCCAACAGCGCATCACCGATTCCTGCCACGTCACTCGTAGCATTCAACATGGCTGATATTTCCTGAAGGAAAGCCAGCTCTGCCTCACGGCGCCGAGCCTCTCGCAGAGCGCGCTGAGAACGCTCGATCAAGAGTCTGTTCTCCAGTGCCAACTCCAGCTGCTCCCGGACTGCTTCCAGGATCTCCGACTGCTCCTCAGTCCAAACACCAGGCTGCGCCGGCTCTTCGAGCGTCAGAAGGCCCACCTTTTCTCCCCGAATGCGAAGCGGCTCCTGAACCACGGCCTCAGAGCCGCCGTCAGACGTGGGAAGGAAGTCCTGATCAACCTCTGACAGAGTCAGAGGTTTCACCCCCACCTGATCATATTCAAAGCCCAACACATCGCGTTCTTCCAGGTGTTCATCCAGCATCTCCAGAGTATAGCGCTGCTGCACCCGTTGCAGTTCCTCGCGGGTGGCGTCCAAGGCTTCATTCAGCCTCATTTGGCCGAGAGCTGCGCGCACACGATCAGCGACCAAGGCCAACGTCGCCATGACCTCGGAGGGTTCCAGCTTCTGAGAATCAC
>CAZHBB010000013.1:8979-42494 GCA_964530185.1 uncultured Anaerolineales bacterium | reverse complement strand
CGCGTAGAGTGCCACAGCGTCGTACCCCATCTCCTCACGAACCAGACGCACCACGCCATGCAAAGCCTCTGTCTGCTCTCGTCCCGGTGCGAACACAGTTGGCAATGTCCTCGCTACAGGGCCTATGGGCGAGGCTGGCACAAGGGTCCCCACCATGCCAACCAGGCGTCCAGACTTATCCCGAATCGGTGCGACGCTCAGGCGTGAGGGGGACAACCGGCCATCACTCAGGTCCAAAAGCACGTCCGAGGCCACTGGACCAGAGGGAACTGCCTGTTCCAGATCACGAACGGTCAGCATCGCCAGTGCTGAAGGCACCGCATTCCCCAACTCCCGGGCTGATTTACCTACCATCGCAGACACCGACAGACCGCAGATATCCTCGGCGAACGCACGGTTGCAGATGAGATAGACATCGTCCTGTCCCTGCACGAAAACAGGGAGAGGAATGAGATCCACTACTGTCTGCAACATGGCGACGACATCCGCAGGCGTACCCTCGCCCATCAACTGCTCCACCACAGAGGCGAGAACCTGATTTGCGCCCAAATCGCTGCGGTCACCTGGCATAACTTCACTCATCATGCACTGCCTTGGTCAGGGTCCACATGATTCGCTGGGACAACCTTTTCTGCCGATTCCTTCTTCTCGCTGGCCAGCGGGGGCTTGAAAATCACACGGCTGCGTGCCACGCCGAAAGCGTTCCTCAGCTCTTGTACAGCGACTTTCAGCACTCCCTCGACATCCACTGCCTCTTGAATCCGCGCGCTCACCTCGCGGATCAACCGCTCACGCCTCACACGGGCCTCCGTCTCCCGGAGTTGACGAATATTGAGGGCCGCAACCGCCGCCTGTTGCGCCAGACTCGTCAGACGACGACGTGCCTCCTCTGGGAACTCCTGATACCTGGGATAGTCTGCGTGCAGGAATCCGATGCGCTGGCCTCCCACCACCAGCGGGACCAACAGGACACTCTCCGCCCCCAGCACCCGATGGAACAGAGCCCTGGCACGCCGGTTAAGCCGCGGGTCGTGCTGAACATCCGAGATGAAGAGTAGCCTGTTGCCTTCGACCGCTTCGATAAAACTTGGGAAGCGCCGAATCTCGAAGCGCTGCCTGAGCCTCCCCTCAGGACGTGGCCCTCGATACGCGACCAGATTGGCAATCTCAGGCACTACATCGTCCAACCAGATCCGATCGAATAGATGCAACGTCACCGACTTCGAACCTTCACCGAGGATAGTCTCTGTGACCAGCGTATCGAGGATGTCCTGATATGTCCGTGCCTCACTCAAGGCTGCGCTACTCCTGTAAAGGATCTCCGTCTCCGCCAGGGTCTGCCGCACCTGCTCAAACAGCCGCTCACGCGCCAGGGTGTTGGAGAATGCAGCGGCCACCGTCTGGAGAGCCACGATCTCTTGCTCCTCCCAGCGGCGCAAGTTCTTGTCACAGAACATCAGGTAACCCGGGGCAGCCTGCTCGGTTGGCACAGCGAGCGCTAGTACAGCACCGTCTTCCTCGAGGCCCAATTCATCTCGCATCACCCGTGGTAGATCATTCCATCCCGCGGTGAAATAACCCTCCTGCATCAGCAGGTCTACTGAGCGCTCTGCGGCCGCAACAGGGATGAAGGCTCCGGTGGCCCGAGTCGAGAGTAGTTCAGGCGGCCAGGCCGCAACCCTGGACCAGAAAAGGCTTCCCTGACGTGGGACCGTCTCGTAGTACAGAGTAGCAGGCACTCCCGTCGCCTCGGATAACAGACGCAACACCTCATCGATGGCTGCCATGCCGCGTTCGTTCAGCAACGCCACCGCGCGCGAGACATTGGCTTGATAGCGGGCCTGAGTCCCCACAACAGTCAGTGCTTGCTCAGTACGCCGGAACTGGAGTGCGTTCTGCAATGCAGAGGACACCTGAACCCCAAGGAACTCCAACAGGTTCAGCGTCTCGCGTGTGAATTGGTCTGGTTGAGCGCCCCGCACGATCGCAGCCCCCATGATATTCTCACCGACCCGTAACGGAACAGCCAGGAGCCGTCCCGCATTCTGCCCTGTGGGCCGTGATAAGCTCGTGTCATTCCCTGGTGGCTCATCGAGGAAGAGGCTCTCACCTGACTGGATCACGCGGGCCGCTGCATCGCGGGCAACCTGAAGGAGTAACTCTCTGGAGATCACTGAATCCTCCCCCAGGTCGATGCCCAAGAGCTCATGGGACATCTCATCATCGTGCACCACAAAAGCAGAGGCGTCGACCTTTAGCACCCGTCGGGCCCATCGAGCGGCGCGCTCAAGCAATGCCTCAGCATCGAGAATAGTAATCAAGTCGATGCCTGCGTCATAGAGTTGTGAGAAGGTCTCCGCACGCCGACGGGCTTCCTGGGTTAGCTGGGCGTTCTCCAAAGCGGCAGCAGCCTGAGCTGAGAAGAGATCAGCCAGGTTAGCATCTCGTGCATCAAAAGCTGCCGTCGTCTTTGATTTCAGCACCAGGACCCCCAATGGGCGATGGCGTCCGACGATCGGCACGGCCAACATACCGTGCAGCCAGTCGTCTGTAAGTTCTGGAACTCTATGGGACCAAGTCTGATAGTCATCGACAAGAAGCGTCCGACCCTGTTGCAAGGCCTCGCCAGGCAACCCCTCCCCCAGAGCCAGACGATATCCCTGGTGGGCCTCCCCGTTACCAAACCCGGTGGACAGGGTCAGGGTCACCATCTCGCTTTCCGCATCATAGATCCACAGATCCGACGCGTCGGCCTTCAAGAGTGACATTCCTTCAGAGAGGATAATGCGCAGTACATCATCGGGGTCCAGTGCTTCGTTCAGGCGAAGTGATATACGGTAGAGCTCCCGGAGTTCCTCCGAGCGTTCCCTTGTCTCCTCGGAAAGGGTCAGATTCTCCAATACAACGGCGATCTGATTGGCAAGCCGCTCGGCCAGCTCTCGAGTCTCAAGATCCATCAACAGCGCGCTTGCCTCCTGGATCAGAACGATAGAGCCAGCCAACTCTCCGCCGACCCGCATAGGTACAAAGAGAGCCTGGTCCAGGTCGTATGCCTGCAGCAGACCATCTGGGAGACGATCCTCCTCCCCCATCCGCTCCAACAGAGCTGTGACAGGGGCAAGTTCAGATCCATCCAGACCATGCAAGAAGACATATACCGGCGTAGGGATCTCAATCTCACTCAAAGGCAGCCCTAACGGATCACCGGATACAGTCACAGCAGCCCGTATCTCGACACTTTGCCTCTGAGTCGCGGGGAGCGTCAACAGAATAACGCCGGTCCCCAGACCCTCGGCAAGGATGGTGGCGATCTCAGACAGCACTTGCTCGGTCGACAGATCCGGGTTAGAAGCTGCCTGAAGCACCCGGCTGGTCAATGCCTGCTGTCGCTCATTACGACGGGTGTCCTCGAAGAGACGAGCATTTTCAAGTGCCAGAGCCACCTGCTCGCTTACGCCGGCAAGCAACTCCAACTCCTCATCCGACCACACGCGTCCCGAATCAGCGAGACTAACATATCCCAACACCTGATCACCTACCCGCAGCGCCTCCATGAGCATTGGCGCATCTCCCTGGTCGATGATCTTGTGAGGTATCTCCCCTCGAGCCAGTTCGTCTGGTACCGGAAGAGGTGGCACGGGCCGGGTTAGTACACGATCGTACTCATAGGCCAACGGCCCCAGGCGCTGAGTGAGCCGTGCCCATCCCTGACGGGTGTAATCCGCCTGAAGGTTCCGCAGTTCGGTAAGGGTCGATTGCATGGACTGAAACCTTTGAGCATTGTCAAAGAGTGCAGCCAGGTGACCTGAGAACAAATGTAATATCGAGACATCATCCTCCGAGAGGGGTGCATCCGATGGGCTTCTGATGTCCAGCAGAGCAATCACGCGCTCATCGATGACTAGCGGCAGGGCCAGCGATTGTCCGAGGGCTGTGTCCGTATTGAGACGGTCGACGGCGCGCCGGGCCTCGCTCAGAGCAGGTCTTTTAGTACGCACTGCGTCACTCAGAGGAGAAAGTCCTTCTTCCAGCGACACACGTGCCCCTAACGGGAGATCGGGTGTGCCCTCGCGGGTGTACACAGCCCGAACCACCGCCCATTTCGCCTCGTCGTCCACCAGCAGGAGGGCAACCAGAGGATACCGAAACGCGCGCCCAATCGCCTTCACCGCGACCTCTCCGAGTGCATCGGCATCTCGTTGACCTGCGACCTCCTGGATCACGCTCCGCGCAGCCTGCACCCGTAGGCGCTGTCGCTCCACCACAAACTCAGACTCGGAGAGGCGTCCTTCTAGCTCGATAATCCTTCTCTGAAGCTGTCCCGTCACCGACCTCACCTGTCTCCCAATCTGGGCCACGATGTCCTCGTCAGAGAAGACAGATCCATCACCGATCAAGCCCGCAGCTAACGCTTTGACCTCACCCGCTACTACCGTGATCGGGCCGAGAAGCGTAGCGTCGAGGATCCGCTCGATCAGGGCACTTGTACCCGCGGCCAGCAACAAGCCCAGTGCACCCACGAAAAGAAGCTGGGCTGCAACCGGTGGGACGGGGGAGGCAACCACCACATAAGAAGCCCCGAGACTTTCCTCGGAGAGAGACCGCCACACCAGATCAACCATACCGGAGGGAATCCGCTGGCGACTAACCTGGTAGAAACCCACTCTAGAGCCAACAGGCACCATTCCCTGAGTTAAATCAAGAGAGGACACACCAGAATCTATCTCTGTAGACAGCGAAAGGCCGCCATACTCATCCACCAAAGCAACAAAGGCCAGCGCCTGATCGCGATCAACCATCTGCTGAAGCTTTTCACGCAGCGTCAGCACCATTGTGTCATCGGGAGTCTTGCCCACAGAGGCAAGCTCACGCTCCACAGACATCGCTGTAAGCGCAGCCGCATCCCAGCGGTTCAGACGGTAACGCTGTTGGTAGGCAGGTAATACCACTGCCAACAAAAGGCCCACCGCCAGCAGCGGGATCCCCGTCGTCGCCAGCGTAAGCCACGCCCGACGGCTCAGATACCTGAGCATCCTCTGTGACCCCCTTGTGAACCTGTGCAAATGGACATTGCCAGATCCCCGTTTACGAGTCAAAATGAACCAACTGAATTCGGCTGCGCTCAACCTGAAGTGCCTTGCCGAGCTCCTCAGCAGCGCTCCTCAAAATGGCATCGGTGCTGGCTAGAGCACGCACCCGACTTACGATCTGACTACGCGCAGCCTCCTGCGTGGCACGCAACCTTGTCTCCTCAAGCAGCCTGGCATTGTCGAGGGCCAGATCAAGCTGTCCCACCACCGCCTCGACCAACCGCACGGATTCGTCGGTCCACGGCTCGGCGCGCTCAAATGAGAGCACACCAAGCCGCCGTCCACCGACCGTGATTGGCGCTAACAGGAGATGACGGCCGTCGGCTGTCACATGGCGATCCACACGTTGCAACGCGTTCAAGGGCTCTCCCGCGACCGCGTGGGGAAACTCCGTGGACCGACGACGAGTGACAGTCCCCTTGCCCTGATAATCGTAGGCCAGCACCAAGCCCCTGCGAGCAAGAGCTTGACGCCAGGCCCTTAACGCATCTTGCTCTTGATAGCGCTGTAAGCGATCAAGGGTCTCGCGCATGGCCTCCAGCAGTTGAGCGTTCCGTATCGCGACCGCAACACTATCAGCCAATATCTGCAGCGTCTCCACATCCTCCTCGGTGAAGGCTGCAGGCTCCTCACTCTGGATATCCAGCACCCCAATAACTTCGCCTGCCACCTTCAACGGTAACGCCATCTCCGAACGCGTTTCGGGGAGATCGGGGTTCTCGACCCAAGTACTATCAATCTCGACGTCCAGGGCCACCCGCGGACTCCCCGCCGCAGCTACATACCCAACGATGCCCTGCTGGCCCACGCGCAACCGGTGCCCTCGGGCCAACATGCGTTGGCCACCTTCGGATGAGGCAGCTTGCAGAACCGCCCATTCCTGATGGGCATCAAGCAAGAACAAGCCCACGTGATAGAAACCAAGCCGGCGACCGATTAGAGCCACCGTGGTCTCCATCAAGGAATCCAGATCCTGGATTGAAGAAGCCGCCTGACCTAGCTCCGCTATCGCACGGAATTCCTCTGCCCGTCGAACAAGATCCGCCGTCCGCAGCGAGACTTCTTCCTCAAGTCTCTGGCGCGCCGTCATCAACTCAAAGGTGGCGTCGCGTTGATTCGCAAGCGCCCGGCGCAAGCTGCGTTGCTCAAGAAACGTGGTAAAGCCAGCGACCATCAGAATCATGAGCCAACCGAACGCGAGGCCGAAGGCGCGGAAACTGGAGGTCTCAGTGGGAAGGGGCGGGACATACCAACCGGCCAGCTCGGCCAGGGCACTGACACCATAGAGTGCCAGCGATGCAACAGCTAACCAGATAGCGCTAATCGGCTTCAATAGGATCCCAGCCATGGTCACAGGCCACAAGAGCAGGAGCCACGTCGCTGACCGGTAACCATTGAAGAGGACTGCCACGGAGACCACACCCAGGTAAATGCCCCACACATAGATGCGAGAAGCAGCACGGAGGTAGCCGCGCCGCGCCAGAAGAAGGCAGAGAAGAGAGAGCACCAGTAACAGGCCAGGAAACGCCGCAGCCACCATCGCCTGGCGCCCGGTAGCAAAGTAACCCACCCTATAAGTGGCCATCACAATGATGAGCACAGCAGCCAATATCAACATACCGGCCAACTGGAGTGTAATAACCAGGCGGTGGCTACTGTCGCCTTGAGAGGCCAATGAAGGCGATGCGCGGTGTACATCCTCCGTTCCCTGATGCTCGTGCTGCCCGGTGGACAGTTTGCCCCTGAGAGCGCGAGTCCCATGCCCGCGAATGCTCATGCTCTTTTTCCTCCACCACCGTCCGTGAGCGAGATCCAGACCGCCCCCTTATCCGCACCCAGGACATCCCCCAATGCCGCTAAGGCCTGCTCCAGAACCGACTCGATCTCGACTTCCTGGCGCACAGTAGCGGTGACCTCCCCGATCGTGCGCTCCAAAGCCGCGCGCCGGGTGATGTCGTCGAGTAACCGCTGATTCTCTGCGGCCAGAACAAGCTGCTCTACCAGTGTCTCGACTAACGCGACCTGTGAGTTCGTCCAACCGTCGCGACGTTCAACCCCTAGCACTCCGATGACCCGCCCCGCCTGCCGCAAAGGTACCCTAAGCAGGTTCCCCTCAACAGTTGGCCCTGTTGACCGCAATCCCTCCTGGACCTCAGGAAGCAACTCGTCGTTGAGAGGCACAACATGGCCTTCCCGATGCTCATAACCTTTGGTTCGCTGCATCTGGAGGTACTCACCCCATGCCTGGATAAGATACCGTTGTTGAATCCGTTGCGCCCGATCCAGGGCGGCTTGGGTCTCGGCGAAGAGCCTTGCATTTTGCACAGCCACGGCGACTTGATCGGCTAAATTCTGGAATACCGCCATTTCCGTCTCGCCAAAAGCCCGCTCAACCGTACTCTGGATAGTCATTGCGCCAATCACCCGATCACCATAGCGCAGAGGGAGCGCCATTTCCGAACGAGTCTCGGGCAGAAACGGATTGGCCAACTGAATGACCTCATCGCCCTCCTGCTGTTTCACCTGGGGCTGACCAAGGGCGACGCACTGTCCAATCATCGAATCACCGCCAACTTCCAGACGCCAGCCAGCCGCCAACATCTCGGCACCAGCATCCCCCGTTCCCGCTCTCAGGACGGCATACTTGCCCTCGTCATCCAAGAGGAAGAGTCCCACATAGTAAAGATCAAACCGTTGCCGAACTAGGTTGACGACCTGCGGCAGCAACCGTTCAAGGTCCAGGATGGAGGTCGTGGCACGGGAAACCTCGGCGACGGCCTGGAGTCCCCGCGTCCGTGCTCGCACTCGAGCCTCCAGGGTGGCCACCAGGTCGCGAAGCTGAGCCGTCATCGCATTGAAGGCACGAGCCACGGCCCCTACTTCGTCGTTACGCACGACGGGGGCCTCCAGCTCTAGATTCCCCGCTGCGATCTCCGACGCCGTTTCTGCCAATGCAGCCAGTGGGCGCGAAAAGCTCCGAGAAAAGACCATCGCGAGCACAACTGCGGTGAGGGTCGCAGCTATCGCAACACCGCCATTGACCAGAGTCACTGCCCGAGCGCTTGCCAACATCTCCGATCGTTCCATTTCGTTGACAAGCCCTGCGTGGAGGCGCGGAATCCATGTGTAAACCCCCACAACTGGCACTCCCATGTGGTTCTGATAGCGACCACGTCCCAAATGCACGTGCCCCCTGACGGCAGCACGGGTAGCTGGGCTGACCACCGAGATCCCCAGAGCTGCCTTGTCGCTCGACGCCAGGACTCGATTGTCGGCGCCAACGAAATAGCTGACGCCAGTACGCCCCGCAGCTCCCACGTCAGCGATTTTCGTAAGTTGGGTCATGTCGGCCCGTGTTGCCAAGACCCCATAGGTAAAGCTCCCCACCTGCAAAGGACGCGCCAATACGATCGAGAGAGATCCCACCTCAGGATCGTAGTGCGCTTCCGAGATAACATGCTCACTGAGACCGAGTTCGTAGTATGACTTATCGCCAACGTACCGCCCTTCCAGTTCCGGCTCTGTAGACAGGGCTACATACCCATCCGGATTGATGAGAAAAATCTCTGTGAACCACCCAGTCCGCTTGATAACGCTTTTGAAGCGCACGCGCAGGGCATGCGCAGCCGCTAAGCGATATTCCTTCGTAAGAGACTCAAGGAGCAGCGACTGAGCACGCTGTACCTCATAGTCTTCTACAACCAGAGAGTCGAGCGCAAAGGTCAACTGATCCAACCATGCCTCAGTCATCTCCTCCTGTAGCCGCACGGTGGCCTGGAGCTGATCCAGGGTTCGTCGCCCGGCAGTCGCCGTTCCCATCCAGATAGAAGTGACGGTCACAATGGCAGTAACCCCCAGCACAACCAACACCAACGTGACGGTCAGGCGTGTCCGCAATGCGGTCATACGACCGTACAAACGTGCGAAACTGAGGGCCAGAGAGACCGTGAGTCCACTGAGGAGCACGCGTGTAGTTATGGCCGTCAACAGGCTTTCATTGACATCATAGCGACTCCATGGTAGAGGCTGGTCCGCCAATACTAACAGCAGTCCCACCGCCACCAATGCGAATGCTCCAAGTGCGTAACGGCCCTTACCTCGACCCAATGACAGAGTCAGGAAAAGCAGAGTCCCCCCCAGCAGCACGGCCAGCCATGAGGCAAGACCATGCCAGAGGAGCGAGACCCCGAAGGCCAGGCCCACAACCGCGACCACGGCCAAACCAAGTCCGTGTCGTCCACGTCGGATACGCCCGTGTGCCCATGCAGTGAGCAAAGCTCCCAATCCGCTGAGACCGGCGACTGCGAATTGCTGCCATCGGTGCATGATCAGCGACAGCACCAGAACCATGACGGTCAGGGCCACAAACCCCCATCGCAACAGACGCACGCGACGTTCTATCTCACGGCTCCTGTCCTCGCTCAAAGTAACCATAGGATCCCCGTTGATCATGGCCTCATCACGTACTCACAGACGAAGCCCCAGCCCCATCTCCATGATCCACATCAGACGGCGCAGACGACTCGACCGTTGTGGGCGGTACCCACTGGAGAAAGACCCGGGATGCCCCGACCGTCCGGGCAACCTCCTGCACGGCTGTCTGCATCAGCTCATCCCATTCAAGAGCCGCACGCATCCGATCCGTGACCTCACGCGCCACACGCTCGCGCAAAGCGCCGCGCTGCGTCTCCTCATAGAGGCGGGCAACGTCGAGCGCCTGAGCAAGCTGGTCCGCCAATGCAGTCAACAGCTCGAGTTCACCTTCACTCCACGCCTCGTCGGTCAAAGCCCGCTCGAACTGGATCGCCCCAAGGATGCGATCTCCGATCCGCAGAGGTACCGCCACCGTAGAGACGGATTCCCCCCGCTGCTCGACAACGCGGCCTTCAGTCAGGGCATCCCGGGCGGCCGTGTCCCAATCGGCCGTCACAGGGCGCACCACACCATCTCTGTAGCGATAGCCCCAGTTCCGTCGGCCCGCCAAGAGAGCCTCCCATGCCTCTGCAGCCGATTCGCCATAAGCACGACGTACGGCATCGACGGCCCGTTGGCTCTCTTCATAAAGCTCAGCGTTGCTCAAGGCAATCGCTACCAGATCTGCCATGGTCTGCAGAACGACCACAATAGCCTCGTCGAAGAAGTCAACCTCTGTGCTCTGGACGGTGATCGCCCCAAGCACTCGGCCCCGTGCGCGGAGCGGCAAGGCTGCCTCTGCTCGCGTATCCGGCAACTCAGGAGCTACCAGCCGCACGCGGTCCTCTTCGGCATGCTGCGCGAATCGGCTCTGCTCGTGGGCAATACACCAGCCAATCATACCCTGGCCGATCTTGATCCTGTGACGACGGGCAAGCATCTTGCGTCCGGCTTCTCCAGTTCCCGCCTGCAATACCGCCCATTCACCCCGGTCGTCCACCAGGAACAATCCAACGTAGTACAGATCGAAGGCCTGACGAATCAGCTCGACAGACTCATTGATCAGCTCAGCGGGATCAAGGATCTCACTCGCGGCATACGCCACCCTGGCAGCCGCTTCGAGATAGCGCGATCGCCTGTCGAGATCGGCAGTCCGCTCCGCCACGCGTTGCTCCAGCGTGTCACGCAGGCGCTGAAGCTGCCAGTTCTGCGCACGCATATCGCGCTCTTCCTGCCGTAACCGCTTCACAAGTTGGCGGAAGCCACGGTTCCAGACACTCACCACACCAAAAGCAAACAAAAAGAGCGCCGCATAGTTCAGTAACAGCTCCACCTGAGTGTCCGTATCCGGCGGAAGCACACCCCGAGCTTCTGCATCGAGAAGCACGCTGCCCCACATCACACTCACCACAGCGACAACCAGACTGGCCGCCCCACCCAGCAACAGACCGCTCAGGACAACGACTCCAATGAAACCGGCATAACCTGGATCACGGACCCCGCCTAGATTCCCACTCAACCAGGCAAATGCCAGCCACACGATGACCACGAGAAGTACGCTTGCCAGCCGTACCCGCCCTCGACGGACCCAATAGGTCGCCAAAAGCCCGACCAGACTTGCACCAACGAACGGGGCCAACACGACGACGTCACGGCCGCCCTCGGTAAACAGAACCCGGTAGGCAGTGTAGGCAAGCGCGATCCCGGAGACCACCACCGCCAACAGATAGGCCAGTCTTGCTTGACGTGTCTTTTCGTCATCGTCAAAAGTCGGCGGCGCAATCAACACCCTAAAGAGCCTCAGCATCACTCACCCTCCGTGTCACCACCTGGCGACACCACCACGGTGCCAGGATCCCCGACACCGGAGGCCATCCTGACTTCCACCCCTGAAAGATCAAGACTCTCCGCAATTTCCCTCAGCGCCACCTGAAGGATCAGATCCATATCAAGCGCCTGGCGCATGCGAGAAGTCACCTGGCCAAGCACCCGTTCACGTTCGGCTCGCAACTGGCTATCCATGAGCAGTCTCGCCCCTTCTAGAGCCAGACCAGCCTGGACGCCGATGTTGGCTGCCAGGGCCCGTTCCTCAGGACGCCAGGGACCCGTCACGTCGAGATCACGCTCGAGGACAATCTCACCCACCACCTGGTTGCGGACTTGGATGGGAACCACAAGCCGGCCATCCTCTCCCCCGTGTTCCCCCGCCGCGCTCATGCCAGAGGCCCTCTCAAGTGGTTGAAGCTCAAGCCCATCGTAGAGAAAGCCACGTACAACGGTCAGCCGGCGCCAGAGGTCAGTGATGCGCTCATCATAAGCCGCTTCCAGACGCGCCATAGCCTGACGGCTTTCCTCAAACAACCGTGCATTCTGAATAGCGACAGCCACCTGATCGGCCACGATTGTCAACACCTCGATATCCTCTTGACCGAAAGCGCCGGGTTGGTCAGACTGCACATCGAGCACACCGATCACTTCGCCCTGATATTTCACAGGCAGCGCCATCTCCGAGCGGGTGGCAGACAACTCTTTCGTGTTGACCCAGACCTCATCTGCCCCTACATCCAGCGCGATCCGGGGTTCACCCTGCCCAGCTACGTAACCGACAATCCCCTGACGGCCAACGCGCAGGCGATGTCCACGCGCCAGCATCGCTCGTCCACCCTCCGACGAAACAGCCCGCAAGACTGCGTATTCACGGGTGTCGTCAATCAGGAAGATCCCCACGTGATAGAAGCCAAAACGGGCTGCCACCATAGCAACCACGGTGTCCAGCAGCGTGTGCAGATCCCTGATCTCCGCAGCCTCACGTGCCACCGCTGCCGCAATTTGGAATTGTTCCGAACGCCGCTTTAGCTCCGCGGTCCTGGTCTGAACCTGAACCTCCATCGCCACCCGTGCCTCTTCCAACACCTGACTCTCTGCGCGCAAGGCCTGCTCGACCTGTCGACGCTGCCGCAGACGCCAACCCTGATAGGCCAACACGCCACCCCCTAGCACGAGCATGCCAAGCCCCAGGCCCAACGTCAACCCATAGCTCTCCAGGAACGAAGGTGGCCGATTCAGAATCACCATCGGCAGATCTGGCGTCGCTGGCACAAGGCGCGAGAGTCTACCCTGGCGGATCTCGAACCGCCTAAGGGCATCGAAGTCGAAGATATACGGATTGGGACTCTCGCGGAGGACTGGTAGACGCTCCACCGATGTCCCTGTCAGCACCTGAACGGCCAACTCGGCAGCGCGCTCCCCCTGAAGCTCGGCACTCACCACTTTCCCACCGACGGCACCCGCCCCCAGATAGACATCCCACAGGACATACACCGGCGACGCCGCGAGCCCCGCTACCAAAGCCGCTGCTTCATCAAAGGTATACAGACGTCCGCCCTCACCCTGGATCAGCGAGCCGAGCAACACCACGCTGCCTGGTGGAAGATCTCCCAGGCCCCGCAGGTCGGAAGGAGAAGGATCCACAAGCGTCCTGAAAGTAACACGCCCTGCAAACTGAGCCCGTGCCTCCTCAAGCCCTCTCTCAACCATCTGTCCCATGATGCTCGAATCATTGACCACCCAGACATCGTGGGTCCCCGGATGTAGAGAAAGCGCCAGCTCTAGCGTTGCCGCTACATCGGGTTGTGCTACCACACCCGTCAAGCGTGGCAGCACCTCGAAGTCCGTATCGCTGAAAGGGCTCACGCCACAAAAGACAATAGGGACATCAGGGAACAATGCGTCAGCATGTGCTAACAGAAAATTGTAAGCCACATCATCTGACACCAGGACCACATCCACGGCAGGATACTTCGAGGCCAGGAAGGCAAACCACAGCGCATCCAGCCGACTGTCGAAGGGTGTCCGCAGTGCGTCCAGGTTTTCAACATAGACCTCTGTTTCGGCCGCAAGTGGGTTTCGCGTCTCGTCCTTCAGCACGCTGATTACCCCTTCTACCAGCCGATCCGTCCAGACCAGGCCTTGATGGTACGAGTTCAACACCAATACTTGATAACCTCGCTGCTGGGCCCAGACTGCCGGAGGAGACGTCCAAACGGCCATCAGGAGGAGCATGGTGAGCACGCGTGCAAGCATCACCACGCAGCTTGACGCATGACCGCGCGGCCCCATGCGATCAGTCCTCATCACCCACCTCTACAGACCACTCAATCGCAGGACGTATCTGAATCCGTCCACGAGCGCGCAACGCGGTTGCCAGCTCGCGCAATGTCGTCTGCAGAACTGCATCCACGTCGATGGCTGCTGCACGGATCTGTTCGCTGATCTCCCCTGCCAAGCCTTCAAACTGCGCCCGCGACTGTGCCTCGTCCAGCAAACGCGCCATCTCGAGCGCCCGCCCCACCTGAGCGCACACCCTTGCCGCCATCTTCAGATCATCCTGTCCCCAGGGCTCATCGTGCTGGTCCTGTCGCAGGATCAACATGCCCAGCACCTGCTGACGCACAGTAATTGGCACAAGCAACTCACGCCCTCCCCCTTCGACCTCCCGGATCTCGGGCTCTCGCCGCACTCCGCGACCTACTTCATCAGGGGCCAAGGCGCGGACCCCAACGCCGTCATACGCATATACGGGCATCCGGTCGCCATACCTCTGCAGCCACCCCCGTGACATCTCCTGTCCATAACGCACCTCAAGCTCCGTCAGCGCCTGTTCCGCCTCAACCAGCAGCGCGGCATTCTCAATCGCCAAAGCCACTTGATCGGCCACACTTTGAAGGATCGTCACATCCTCCTCCGTGAACGCGCCAGCATGCTCCGACTGCACATCCAGCACGCCAATCACCCGGTCTCGCGCCAGCAGAGGCAATGCCATCTCCGAACGCGTCCGTGGCAGATCGGGATTGTTGAAGAACACAGGATCTTCGCCTACATCCAGCGCGATCCTTGCCTCCCCTGTCTTGGCCACAGATCCCACGATACCCTGCCCCAGCCGCAATCTATGGCGGCGGGCCAACATCCGTTGCCCGCCCTCCGAGGAAGCTGCCTGCAACACAGCATATTCTCTCCGATCATCGATGAGGAAAATCCCAACGTGCTCGAACTGGAAGCTATCCGAGACCAAACGGGCGATCTCATCGAACAACCGAGAAAGGTCCCGGCTGCCCAGGACCAATTGCGAGACTCGGGCGGCCGCCTGCAACTGCCGCGATCGCTGCTCGAGCACCTTCCTCTGTCGCACAACCGTCCCACGGAGCTCATCCGCGAACTGCCGTAGATACGCCATGAGCGCAGTGAACCCACGGGTGAGGGCCCTGACCTCTCCTCTCCCCTCCTCACGAACGGTCACCTCGAACTGTCCACTGGCCACAGCATCCATCGCTTCTATCACTCCGTGGAGAGGTCGCAACACCCGACGCACCGATAACCCTGCGACCAGGAGCCCCCCAAGGGAGAGCAAGCCTCCCAATCCCAACACAGGAAACACCGCGCGTGAGGCAGGCTGCGACACGTCCCGGCCATAATCTGTCTCCAACAACAGAGCCAGACCTGAGTCGCCGAGCCAAGCATATCCACCTACGACCTTGTTCCCACGCATGCTGCGGTAGATCCCACTTCCCTCTCTACCTCCCTGCAATAGCTCTACAGCCTCAGGCCACAATTGGGCTCGCCCCACGCCTGCGCCAGGACCTGTCACCAGCAGAAAGGCCCTGTCCACGACAAATCGCTGCCACTGTGGAGCAAAACTCTCCCGAGTCAACATCGTCCGCAACATCCAGTCCACATCCACATCAGCCACCAGCACGCCGATCACCTTATCGTTCGTGTCCGCAAACGGCAACGCCAGGTCCATCAACGTCCGCCCGGTCTCCAACGACACTTCCGCAGGCCCGATGTACGTGGACTCCATCCCCTTTTGAAAATATGGTTCAGCTCCAACATACTGCCCTTCCAGCTCTGCGTCCGTGGCCAGGACCACACGCCCGTAGGGGCTCCTCACAAGCATCACCCTACGCAGCGCGGGATCACGCCGCACCATCGCCACCAGAAGATCTCGCAGACTGGTCTCAGCCTCGCTAAATGCCGGGTGGCTTTCATTTTTGGTGCTGACGATCTCCCCCCAATAGCGCACGCGTTGCGTCTCCGCCAGGGTCGAAAGGGTCGTCTGTCTCTCAGCCACCATCTGCTGAAACTCCCTTGCCTTGGCACTGCTGAAGTGCGACAGACGATCACGGACCTCCTGCTCCAGGATCCGACGAGTCCTCACATACGCCAGACCGGCATTGGCCCCTGTCACAATCAAGAGCGACAGGAAGAAAGCTGCCAGGACCCGCCACAGGAGACTGCGCCGTGATACCCTCATGTGTGTTCGCTCTCCCCCTCGACCTGATCGGTCATACGCCGGCGCTCATTCGAGGTTGATGTGCTGGCATCGAGGTAGATCACACCTTCAGAAGCGCGAAGTATACGACCAAGCTCATGCAGTGATGACTGCAAAATCGTATGCACGTCTGTGGAACGACCAACTCGCTCGCTGACAACTGTCACGCGCTCCTCGCGCGCGGCACGATCTCGCGCTTTCATAAGGGCCGTGAGGCGGCGGAGTGCGAGCCCAACGTAGTCCATGAGAGCGCTCCAGACATCCGTCCCCAACCCAGGCACTTCTACGAGAGGCTCTCTGCTACCCAGGATCAGCCAGCCAATTTCCTCTCCCTCGCACTCTATTGGGCACAAAAGAGCTGAACCCAGCCCCAATCCCAGTGACAAGAAATCGCGCGAAGCGCCATCCAACTCTTGATCCGCCTTGACATCGAGGATCCAGCGCTCCTCAAACTCATCCGCGTAAAGGACAGGACACAGGGCGTGGTCCCACCATTTGCTCACCTCTCGAGGGGTATCTCCTTCACCAGTGCGTGTCCCAACCAACCGGAGTACTCGGTCGCCATCCCAGCGCGCCTCCCACAACACCAGCCAACCACGATCCAACTGAGGAGCCTGTCCGTAGGCCATTACAGCATCGAGGATCGCGGTCGGCGTCTCGGCTGCCATCATCGCTCGTAGGCCCTCCAACATGTGCTGTGCAGCAGCCCAGGCCTGACGCGTGGTGGCAAGGAGACGGGCTCGCTCCAAAGCATCACTTACTTCCTCCAGGATAGTCCTGGCCTCTGTCAACTGCTCAGCCGAGACTTCATCCATACCAGCCCTGCGAGACACCAACAATTGTCCCAGTGGGGCCCGCGGGTCTCCAATGGGCAAGACAAGATCAGCCTCAATGGACAACCCGTCATCACCCACTGCCCGAACCTCAACCCCATCATAGACAAAGGTCAGGTGTCGGTGCTTCGCCAACTCATGCCAATGCTCAAACCGCTCCGCCTGCCGAAGCCGTTCCATCCTCTCCAGACGCTCCTGCGACTCCAATTGACGATAGACTCCATCCACCGCCCAACCGGCGTAACTCGCAAGCACTTGGAGAGCCGCCATTTCCTCCTGACTCACGTGATCTAGCGCCAGGTGGATCTCACACACTCCATAGGACTCCACGCCGGCGCCTAACGGCAAAGCAAGTTGGACGCCCTTGACCGATGCCTCCCCAACCGGGCGACAGTCAATCGGACAACCCATCTCGAAGGCCTGACAGAGCGGGGTTCCCTCGGAAAGCGCCTGGACGACGCCCTCGCCTCGACGTAGTCCCCCTATAGCCACACCCTCAGCGGCTTTCAGGATGAGCTGTGAACCCGAATCATCAAGCAACCAAATCCCAATCCAGTCCACCTGTGGCAGCGTCACGAGACGCGCTGCCAGTGATCGCACCGAAGACGCCACATCGCGAGCGCTTGCCGTCGCTTCGAGAAGTTGGGGGGCCGTCTTGAGCCAGGCCACCTGGCGCTCCAGCGACCGAACCTGCTCCCTCGCTCGTGCCTCTACGTCACGCACCTGCGCTTCGAAACGATCGGAGACCCGGCTGAGTGCCGCAACGATCCGACCAGCTTCATCAGGGGCCGTGACACGAGGCCACCCGACCTCCCTACCATCTGCGAACCTCTCGGCAAGGACCACCGCATGGCGCAACGGCGAAGTGACAACCCGCGACAGCAAACCAACGCCCACAAGTGCCATGCAGATTGCTCCTACAAAGAGCCCCCAGGTGGATGCGGCGTTTGCCAAAGCGCGCGAGATCACAGACGATGCGGGACGTTCGAAGATAAGTCCGACATCCAGGGCAGGGAACCAACGGTAAGTTACCAACAGTACATCACCGGTGGTGTCAAGGAAACGCCTCTCACCATCACTATCACCGCCAGCGCGTCTCTGCAGCAGGTCTTTTAATACGACAGGGGCTGGCATGGCACCAGGGGGATCCGACATCACAACCTGAGCTTTGTCGTCCACCAGGTAGAAGTTAGTGGGGGCCCCTCGCACAGGGGTCTGTGACTCATCCAGGAGCTCCAACAGACGGCTCAACGCCACTTCTCCAACCAAGAAGCCCGTCACTCCGCCTCGGGCTCCTCTCACTGGCAGCACCAACGTCACCGCTGGACCCCCGATCGAAGACGAAGCAGAAACTATGTCGAGAACTGGCCTTGTAGCACTTTTCTCGGACAGGACCGCAGAGGTGAACTGCATACCCCGGAATACGGGATTGCTGGAGAGTACAATCGTCCCATCAGGGGCTACCAACGAAAGGACATCGAACGTCGCCTGGCGCCCGGCGAAGACCCCGAAACGTGGAAGCTCGACCGCATAGGCGTAGTCGAAGGCCTGGGATCCTGGCTCAGCCCCCAGAAGAGTGTGCAGGTGTGTCCTCTCCAGCCGCTCCACTCGTGCCAGAGCGTCCTGTAGCCCTCTAATCTCGCGCGCAAAACCCTCCGCAGTCTTTGCAGTCAGCTCTTGCATCTGAGTCAGCGCTGCGCGCTCACCGCGCATGGCGACCATCAATATTGCGGCGCCCAACCCCAATGCCGTCGGCAGCACAAACAGCAGCCCGAAAGTAACGCTCACTCTGGTCCGCAGGGAACGTCCCCGAGCATGCAGGATCAGGCTCAAACCGGCAATGATGAGGCAAGCCAGGACGATGGCCTCCGATCCAACGAGCCGCGCGATCGGATCTGGCAACACCGGCACACGCACCCATAAAGATTGCCGTTGGACGAACCAACTAAAAGCTGGCACGGTTGCCGCGCTGATCACCGCTAGTAGCCACCAACGCGGTAAGGACACGAGCTCCAGACTGACCAACACTAGAACGCCACCTACCACCAGCGCCAGGTCGAGTCGGGCAATCGTAGCCAGTGGGGTAACGATCAACAGGAGCGCACTCAACAGGAGAAGTGCAATACCTCCCTTCCTCTTCCGGGCCGCCCATCGATAGGCAACCAGGAAACCCAACAGAGCTATCGCCTCCAGAACAGCCAACACCACGAACTGAAGGGCATGTTGTCGGAAGTACCCCAGAACAGCCAGCGCAACCACCAGTCCCCCCACGCCCGCCAGCGCGAGGGCAATACCCTGCGTCTCAGTATCCTGCAGGTCCGAGTATGCAGCATGCGCCTGGACGACAGGGGCTACCATCGCTGTGCGCGCATTGGCTTCCGACTCATGCCGTCCCATCGTCGACTTCCTCCGGGGGCCCAGGCACAGGCCGCAACTCAATCGCCGCGAGATCCGTCCCCAGCACCTGGCCTAGCTCACGGACCGCGATCTTTAGGATCTCCTCTGGTTCACTCACGGCGCGCAACTGTTTCCCCAATGCCAAACGGGCTTGTGACTGCGCCAGATGGCGCTCTGCCTCATTGAACCGCTTTAGACGCTCAATGACCAAAGCGCCGAAGTCACCGAACACCCGATATACCTGACGCTCCCGCTCATCGAACCGATGAGGCGTGCGATACAACAACACAAGCTGCCCCAACGTGGTCCCTTCCCCTATCCTCAGGGGGACCAGGGCACCCGCGCGAGCCAGGCCCAGCGACGCCAGTTCGGAAAGTACCCCTCTCAACTCCGATTCCCGCCTCGGCTCGTCATCCGCAAGATCTTCGACCCACAGTGGCTCCGACAATCCCGCGCCTATTGTCATCAGATCCAACAGCCCGGGCTCAGTCGTCGTGCCTGACGTTGGGAGGGACGAAAGGGCCCCCTCACTCTGGGTATCGGCATCCACCACCACTTGCAGCGACTCTACACCGTCGTCCATTCGGGCCACCAAGACGCGGTCAGCCCCAAATTGCTGTGCAGTCCCCACCATGGTACGGTAGACTTGCATCTCCGTCGTGCTCGCCACCAGATCACGGAGGGCACGGTAGAGTGGACTGGCCGATTCCAGCGATGCTACCTCATCAGAGATCCGCCGCGCAAACCCCAGCCCCATCGCCACAAGCTCTGCAGTCTCGGCCAACACCGGCAATTCACTGTCGCCGTCTAGGTCATGGAGCAGCAGGCCACTCACGTGCAGTACGCCCACCAATGCCTGACTGACAGGATCAACCAACGGCAAGACCACAGTCTCTCGCTTCCCCTGTGGCTCTTTTGCCTCGCGCGCAAGTTGGATCTCGCCACTTTGCGCAGCCCGGACGATGGGGCTGTCAACGTCAAGACGCACGCGCACGCCTCGAAGCACAGCCGTTTTGCCTGCAACGGTAGCGGCACTTCGCAGGACTAATTCCTCCGTCGCCTCATCCAACATATATAGGGAGACATCGGCGGCGCCCAAATGTTGGGCCACGAGTTCTGGGACCCTGCTGAGCACAGCTCCCATATCAGCCATGAGGGGCAACAGATTCTTCATCAACCACAAAAGGGATCCCGCCCGCCGTGCACGCCATTGGAGGTTAACCAGATCGCGCTTGACCTCCCCGATGTCACGTCTCAGGCCCCTGGAGGTCTCCGTCAACAACTCGACTTCGCGAGCCGCCCCCGTAGACACACGAGCAAGGCGATCCGCAAAGGCGCGAGCGATCCTCAGCGAAGCCCCTCCGACAAAGAGGAAAGTCAATCCCTCGACAACGAAGCGCCAGAACTGTGGCTCGCCAGCCAGGGAACCTGTCGCCAGGCGGTCACCGACAACCGACCACCCATACAGGCCGAAGAAAGCTACCACGCCCAAACCCAGAGCAACCCGGGCACACGTAACCTGACCCAGCAACCCCGCGATCCAGACCGGGAGCCAGAAAAGAAGGGCCGTGCTCCCCGTCCATCGCCACTCCAATAGGCCAAGCAACCCGCCGCCGCCCAGAGCTATTGTCAGGATCCACGTCCGAACGCCAGGCCCGACCCTCAGGGCCGCTGCGGCCAAGGCTGCCACAACCACCAAAAGCCCTGCTGCAAGAAGCCCGAAGCGCCGTGCACGCCCCAGGTCATAGAGGAGACTGAGCAAAAGAGGAGCTGTTGCCAGGGCAACCAACCGCGACACAGGCGCTGCCAGTGTCTCAATGTCATTCCACCTGTCGGGGGACGACACCCGGGAATAAAGCTCTTTCCCTCCGGTCCCCCGACCAGCGGTATCTTGACCGGCTTCTGGGTGCCCTTGCCTCACGCTCTCTCGCTCCTTCCTTGTGCCGTCTGGGGCCTGATGGCTGCCTCGGACACGCGACGAACTGTATCACGGCTGGGCGCATGGACGGGAATGGTGAACGTGAAGGTGCTTCCGACTCCCACCTCGCTGTCTACCCAGATACGCCCACCATGCATGGTGACGAAGTCGCGGCAGAGCGCAAGGCCCAGCCCCACCCCTGATCCCTGCCGAGAGGGGGCACGACTTCCCTGCTCAAAATAGGTGAACAGACGCTCCCGCTCCTCCACTGGGATTCCCACGCCAGTGTCACGCACACTCAGGTAGACTTCCTTTTCGCCCTCCCAGGCACGAATCTCAATTTCGCCTTCCTCTGTAAACTTCGCTGCATTACTTAACAGGTTTACGAGCACCTGGCGCAAGCGCGCAGGGTCAGCCCACACCAGGGGCAGATCCTCCGGTACTGCACAACGAAGGATAAGGGGTTTGTCCTGGATCAGAGCCGTGGCCGTAGGCACAACGCCGTCGACAAGCTCGCGCACATCTACGGGTTGCAGACGCAACTCCATCGTCCCCGCCTGGATCTCCGAGATCGACAGGATATCAGTAATGAGGTAGTAAAGATACTGGCTGCCCTGGTGGATCTGGGCAATATCCTCGAGCTGTTGTGGCGTAAGGGCTCCGTCAATCCCTTTGAGGAGGAGACGGGAGAACCCAATGATGGTATTGAGCGGTCCCATGAGCTCCCGCGTCATGTTCGCCAGAAACTGAGCCTTGAACGTCTCGGCCTGTTCAAGCCTCAGAGCCGCCAGGCGCTCCCGCTCGTAAGCTCGTGCGTTCTCCAGCGCGACCGCAACCTGGGCGGCTAGGGCCTCCAGCACCTCCAACTCGTCCCGTTGTATCCGCTCATGGGAGGTCTTCACAGCCCCCAGCACACCCACCAACCGTCCCTCCATCTTGAGCGGAACGGCCATCCTGTTGATCGTACGCTGATACCAACCCTCTGGATCAGGGAGCGGCTCACTCGAAACCTGGGTCACTTCATGCCTTATAGCACTCCCAATGATTGTGCCATCCCCCGGATGACAAGATTCGGGCCACCCACTCGAACCGGTCTCCCCTCCCCTGTCCGGTAGGCTGGAATGAGGGCTGAAGGCCTGCAGCCGGGCTTCGCTCCCCCCAGCCTTGACCAGGTAGACTGCAACCGTGGCGTAGACGAAATAGTTGCGAATAAGCTCAGTCACTTGAGCCAGCAACTCCTCAGGGTCGCGAATCGAGGTAACGGCACGGCTTACATCTTGGCTCGCCTGTAGGTGCAAGGCCCGTCGCTGGATCTGATAGTTGGCTTCTTGAAGTCGTTGCGTGCGCTCCGCGACTTTACCCTCCAGATCTGTATATAGCGCCTTCAGATCCGCCGCCATCTCGTTGAAGACATGAGTCAGAATGCCAATTTCATCGCGAGAGCGCACCGGCAGCCGCTGATCCAAATCACCATCCGCCATCTTCAGAGCAGACTCCGTCAACTGAATGACTGGCCGCGTGATCTGCCGAATGACAATAGCGGCAGTCGCCGTGGTAGTCAACGCCACAGCCAACACAAACGCGATGAGCATGGCGACCATTTGCTCGGTGGCCGCCGCCACTTCATCCTGAGGCTGCTCAGCAATGATCCCTCCACCCAACTCCGGCACAGGCGCATAAACCCCTACCATCAGGCGACCCGCTCGTTCGTACGTAGCCTGGAGATCATCCTCAGGCCACACCTGCCCGATCCCAGGCATGGCTACTTGCTCCCCCTCTGGCCATGTCTTTCCCTGAATCACCAGCATGAGCCGCATGGTCTCCTCCGAAACGGAAGAGACATCAAGGATGTCCTGGACCGCCAGTCCGTCAGCACAGATAACTACCCAGCCATCCCCTCTAGGCTCCACCACGGTGACCACTTCCGGCTCTGACAAGAATCGGGTCGCCACTTCTCCAGGCACAAGCAGGCCCTCCCAAAATTGAGCCACAACCTGGGAACACTCACCCGTGTCCCAAATCACACGCCTCCGGGCATCCACAAAAGCAGCACCGGCCAGGTTGATCGACGGCCTCGCCGAGGCCGACCACCAGCTCCCAAGCTGTCGCTGCCAGGAGTCACCCCCCGGCTCCGGGGCCAGTGCAGCAAACAGATGGAGCGTCTCGATCCAGTGGGACAGGGAGTCGGCGCGCAGACGGGCCACAGCCATCAACTTTGTGGCTGATGCCGATTGCAGATTCTTGCGGTTTTGATGGGCCGCATACCCACCAATAAGCGCCAGCGGCACCACAGCAAGGAGCAGGAAAGCGGTCAGCAGCGTCCGACCCAACCCCCCTCGCATACCAGTGGTGGGGATGGCCCGCTGCTTCGCGCCACTGCCTACGTCCTCTCCCATACTTCCTCACCCCGCAGGATCCGGTGCACCTGATCGGGAAACCTATCTGGGTCCAGAGGTTTCCCGATAAACCCATCGAAACCTGCCTCCTTCGCACGGCGCAGGTTTTCCGCTGAGGCATCAGCCGTCACCGCGACGATCGGTACGTCGCGGAAACGCTCGTGGGCCCTCAAAGAGGCAAGTGATGCATAACCATCCGAATCGGGGAGCGCAATATCCATCAGGATCAAATCGATTTGGCCCAATGTTTCAGCGTATTCGAGGACCTTCCATCCAGAGGCTTTCCATTCGCACTTCTTGACACCGAGGAAAGCAAGAAGTCTTGTCATCAGGATGAAATTATTGAGGTTGTCCTCGACAATGAGGACTACTGCATCCGATGGGCGGACAGTCTTCCATCTTGCCATGTCACAGGCCCCCACTCACCCGTCGTCACAAAGCTCAAGGGTTGCCTTCCAGGAAGCGAGCTACTTGCTCAGGAAGGGCATCAACATCTATGGGTTTGGGAATATACCCCGCACATCCTGCCTCCAGGGCCTTCTCACGATCACCGTGCATCACGTTTGCTGTCATAGCTACCACGGGGATGCACCTCAGGTCTGGAGACTCACGGAGCCGACGCGTGATCTCATAGCCATCCACGTCCGGCAGATTCATGTCCATCAGGATGAGGTCAGGATGCTCCCGCCGGGCGATCTCCATGCCGCTTATACCGTCATCCGCCTCGAGGACTTCGTATCCCTCCGCGGTAAGAATGCGTTTGACCAGCAGACGATTGGGAGGACTGTCCTCAATGTAGAGAATCCTAGCAACACTCATGACTGCCCCTCCTCAACAATACCCCCATTATAGCATAGAATGGTTAAATTATAACCATAATTCCATAACAGTTTGATTAAGTCACGGGCCAACCGCGCCTACCCACAGCCAGGCCGTAACTCCCCAAAAGCACACTACCAAAGAGGCTCACGCCAACCCCAATCGCCAGCCATGGTGAGTCGTAGACCAATCGGATACGCCACCGTCCTTCTGCCACCGGGATAGCCCCAAACATCACGTCCGCCCTCAGCATCCGCTCCGTCAACGGCACACGTTCGGACTCCCCATCCAGGCCCTCAATCTGCACACTCCAACCTGGGTCCCAGGCCGAAGAGACCAAAACCACGCCCGGAGAGTCCGCTGAAACCTCTAGCACCATCTCCGTGTCAGCCAGCGAGAGGAGTGTAACAGTTCCAACACCATCCCGAGCAGCGTTCGCGGACAGATTACGACACCATACTTCCCATGCCTCCTCGCGGGTAGTCAAAACTACGTGTCCGCGTGGATCGAAGTCAGGTCGATCCATCAACCGCAACGCCTCTAAGTCATCCACAGTTACCTGGCATGAGGTAACAAAGAACGCACGTGCCGCCGACGCCAGACGTTCGTAGAGTTTGACATCACCAGCGTGGACCAGACGATAGTTTGAAGAGAGCACCAGAGGGTAGAAAGCACCCACACGCTCATCCACCAAACTGGCCCCATTGAGCTGCAGGTCCTGGATCGGGTCAACGCAACGCACATCCACGCTGATGACGCGTGCTCTCCCCTCCCAACGCAGCCAGGTAGCCTGATCTCCCGATTCCGACGGAAGCAGTTGATAGTGCAGACGTCGCCCATCGGCGAGCCCAATCTCCACGTCACCCGCGCCACCTTCATGCAACAGTGCGAGGGCATTAGCCTCGAAGTCGGCCGGCATCCAACCGATCGTCACACGCTTACCATAGGCTACACGGGGACGAAACTGACGGTCATAGAGCAATCCCTCTATCCACGCATCGCCTGTGCGATCCGTCATGAGAAACTGAACGCCCATGAGGTCGAGCCAGCGGTCCTCAGGAATATCGGGTAAATTCTCTCGTAGTCGGCCATCCGCTGTGCCACCCGGAACCAAGAGAGTGGAGAAGAGATGATAATGACGTGTGGGCAACAATCCACCATCATAGCCATCCACTGAGGGGACATCCCACACCAGAGGCAGGTTGGGGGTTAAGACCTCCCGATGCTTGGCGGCGACCAGATAGGCATAAAGGGCCTCTTTGTCTAGAAGCCCACTATAGGCAGTCTCGATCTCCCCTAGATCCCCCAACTCGAACAGGGTTCTAGAGATGCTCAAAAAGCGCCCAGGGATCTCCCCGCCGCGCCGGGTGTTCTCAATTGCCGCCTGAAGCTGCGCCACAGCCGGGCGCATGTCGGTGTAGGCGCGAGCCAAGGTAGCCGCTCCATAGGGCAGCTTCCAACCTGATCCCGCCAACTCCAGTCCCACCAGCACCACCACACCGGCCGAAGCGACATCTCGCCACGCTCTCCCTGACAAGCGACGAAGCTTGCCAAGCACAAGACTAAGTCCCTTACCCGCCAGGAGACTACCCGCCAGCACAAACATACCCATGAACCGCGCTGGGGCCCGAAAGTGAACAAAACCAGGCACATTTAAGCGAACCGCCAGGAGATAGAGGGGATTGTATCCGCCCAGAGCCAGAAACAGTCCAAGCCCACCCAACCAGACCCACCACGTGATTTCACGCTGATGGGTGCGGACAGCCCACCACCCTCCCAACAGAGCCAGCACACTTGCGAGGAGGCCTAGATAACCCACACCTTCTGGCAAAAGTGGAGACACCAGATAGGGCGGCAACAACGCCCGCCAGAGCTCCCACGGGACCAGGGAGAAGGAGACAGCCTGCCGCCAGTCAAGACCTCCGCTGCGGCCCGACAACGTCATCAGCGCCAGCGTCGGTGCCAGTTGGACCGCGGCCAGAATGCCTGCAAGCACAAATGGTCCAAGTCTAACCAAGAGGGCAGTCAGGGCCAGGAGGACACGCTGTGCGACGTTGGTCGGCAGAAGCCTCTCTGCCCCTACCCCACAATCGCCCCTCTCAAAAACCGCCAACATGAACGCGCACAGGCTGCCAATGAATGCCACCTGCAGGTGGCCGGCGAGCAGAATCATGGCCAGCGCAACCACAGAGAGTGGGCGGGGCACGAGCCAGCGATAGCGCCGAATGCGGACAGATGCCGCAGGCATCAGGATGAGCGGCAGCCACGCCCACCCCTCAAGTTGATTGAGATGTTCAAGATGCGCCGCCAGGAAACCCGACCCGGCATAGCTCAGGCCAGCCATTGCAGCTCCCCAGGGAGACCATCCTCGGGCTCTCGCCAGTGCCATCATGGTCAGAGCGGCCAACGCCACATGCAAGAGGACACAGAAGTGAAGCACGTGGGGGGTGTCGATCAGCGCCCCAGCATCTACCACCCACAGCAGCCAATGCAGCGGATACCAGATTCCGATCTGGGAGTTCGCCATCAACGGGACCCCCATAAACAGATCGGCGCTCCAAAGGGGAAGCTGATGGGCACGCAGCGACCGGATGACCGCTTCCCAATATGGGTGAAAGTAGAGCTGGAGATCCCCTCCCGCCAACACCCGCCCGATCACCAGCGGATAATAGACCAATACCAGCAGACAAAGCACAAGGATCTGGGGCAACACAATCCGTACCCTTTGCGTCCAGCTATAGTGGGACATGTCTGCGGTCACACTTCTCCCGTTGATGGAAGCCTCAGCCCACCGGCTCACTGACAGAGCTCCAGAGCTCGTAATGCGTTGGCGTCCTGGGGGTCGATACGCAAGGCGATCTGAATATAGGGCATCGCTTTATCACACCGATCCAACAAATACTGACACAAAGCGTAAGTGTAGTAGTACTCTATCGGAGGGCCTTTGACAACGCCTGTTGCCCCATCCAGCTCAATAGTCCCTCCAGGGGAAGGGAAGAAGGGGGCTGTGTGGACCACCCAACCCTCAGGGGCCCGCAAGTCAACGAACCACCCAATGTAGGCCTTACCGGCCGGGGCAGGCGACAGGCCATCCAATTTGATCGCATAGCGCCCACTCATGACATCAAGGCGGACCCGTCCAGACAACGAGCTCCCACTAACCCCTCCGAACTCCGCCCGTAGAGGATCCTCAAAGTGCTCCGGATGGATGAAGTTGGCTGACGCAAACTCAGGGCCCTGCGGTTCGGAACCCACCTTGTCAATCTCTTCCAGGGTAAGCAAGAAGGAGACTGTGCGACGCCGCGAACGAGCCTCTCCGTACTCCACCGCGGGCCTGAACATCTCGATGGCATCCTCGTAGTTGCGCTGATGAAAGTACAGGATCCCCATATGCCCGTAGGCATCCGCGGATGTAGGATCCAGTGCCAATGCTGTCTCAAGGCTATCGCGGGCTGCCGCGTAGTCACCCAGTAACAGGTGTGTCCACCCAAGTTGATCCCAGCCCAGCACGGAGTCAGGATCAGCCGCCACAGCGTCCTCGTAGGCTTTACGCGCTCTCAACAGATTGTTCAGCGCCCCAGCGTTCCGTCCAATAGCCAGATACAAGTGAACCAACCTCGGATGCTGCTCCAGGGCCTGCTGGTAGGCTTCGATAGCCCCATAGTAATTTCCCTGGTTCTCAAGCACATATCCTCGACCGCGCAGCACATCCACGTTGGTCTCATCCAACTCCAATGCGGTGGCGATCGCATTATTGGCCACCAACCATTGACCACTATCGATTGCTGCCTCCGCGCGATAAGCGTAGGCCTCTGGCAACGTGGGGTCCAGGCTGATGGCTCGTTCGCACAGGGTCGAGGCCTGTCCGGGCAATCCTAACCAATCATAGGCCAAGCAGAGCAGCGCCCAGGCCCTGGCATTCTCCGGTTGCCGCTCGAGGGCCTGGCGCGCCATCTCCAGGCCACGCTCCGGTCTGTTCTGAAAGATCAGCAGACGAGATAGAGCAAGGTAGAGCTCCGTCTGATGCGGCTCAAGATCGAGGGCCTGCTGATAGGCATCAACAGCCTGAGCTGACCTCCCTTTGAGATAAGCAGCCTCCGCCTCTGCCACGAAGAACGCGGCCGAGGGGGTCGCAGTTGGGCCTGGGGTAGGCGTCCCCACCATCATAGACGACGGAGCCATGCCCCCCCACTTATCATATGCAAGGGCCAGCCCTGCAATAGCCAATCCTAAGAAGAGGAAGACACAGCCCCATGGCCTCCGGCGACGCCGGCGAAACAGCATCCGATCACTCTTCAGATACATGCCGGACCCGTCCCATTACAACAGACCATGGCCCTTATACCACGCCCAGGCCTCCTCCACTGCATAACGGGCGCTATGAGATGGAAACCCCAGCTCATCGTGCGCCCGACTCCCATCAAAAAACATGTCCCGCCAACTGAGGTCAAGCTGCGTGAGCGCAGGGGGCAATGGCCGTCCCAGGGCACTGAACATGGCCCAGGCACCCGCCACCAGCGCGCGTATCGGCATACTTGGCAAAGTCACCAGGGGGCTTCGGCTGCCAACCACTTCAGCCACTGTAGCCAGGAGATCGCTATGCTTCACGTTCTCCCCATTCAACACATAGCGGGCCCCCGCCCTTCCACGTTCGGCCGCCAGGACATGGCCCAATCCTGCCATACTCGCCGCCACCACACCCATCCCCCCAGGTGGCGCGACAAGTAGCCATCCGCTCTTCGTAATCCTGAGGATCTCGCCACCCACGAAGTTGATATCTCGCCGCCCAATGACCGTGGCCGGGTTAACACACACCACGTCCAACCCCGCCTCAGCCGCCCGCGATGCCTCAGCTTCAGCGAGCAGTTTGCTGTGGGCGTAAGGGAAACGTCGCGGATCAAGATTAAAAGGAGACTGCTCATCACGAATTGGCAGCTCGCGTGTGGGTACGCCCAACACCGCCACTGAACTTGTCAGTATGACCCGTTGGACGCCCGCCTGACGGGCCGCCTCAAACACATTTCTGGTCCCAGTGACATTCACCCGATACAGCACCGTCGTCGAGGAATGCCAGTAGCGTGACACGGCAGCCGCATGGAACACAAGCTCACAACCAACCATGGCACGACTCAAAGAAGCCCGATCGAGGATATCGCCCACCACCAACTCCGGGTCCAATCCGGAGAGAGCCTCCAGTCTCGACGAGGCGCGCCGCAACGCACGCACCTCGTACCCGCGAGTAAGCAGCGCCTCAACGATATTCGCCCCCACGCAGCCTGTCGCGCCCGTCACCAGTGCCCGGACCAAGGTACTTACCTCCTCAGATACTCACGCTGATACCATGACCAGAACCGGGCCAGACCATCCTCAACCTCCACCCGGGGGGCATAGCCCAACAGCTCACGCGCCTTTCCAATGTCTGCAAAAGTGATTTTGGGCTCACTGGGCGGCGCAGGCGGCGTTTCCATCCGCGCCTTACGGCCCACCAAGCGTTCAATCATCTGCACGAAATCGGCCATTCTGATGGGCTGTCCGCGCCCCAGATTGATCCTCTCATAACCAAGGGGACGATCGAGCGCGGCCATAACACCCTCAACGATATCTCCCACATAAGTCCAATCGCGATACATCTCACCGCCATCAAACAGCTTGAACGAACGCCCATGCACAATGCTATCAGTGATGATGAAAGGCATCATATCGGGGCGTCCCCGCTCTCCATACACACTGAAGAACCTCAAAGCTGTAAACGAGATACCAAAAAGATGGTGATAAGTATATCCCATAAGCTCACCAGCTATTTTGGAGGCAGGGTAAGGGGCCAGAGGTCTACCGAGGGGATCATCCTCCTGGAACGGCAGACGCTCTGTGTGACCATACACCGACGAGGTCGAGGCAAAGACAACATGGGGTACACCAGCCTCCCGCACACCCTCCAGCACATTGACGGTCCCTCGGATGTTCACATCTGTGTAGAGAGGAGCTCGCGGAATCGAGTACCGCACACCCGCCATGGCAGCCAAATGGACCACCGCGTCATATCCGCCCTCTGCACAGATTCTCCGCACAGCCTCTTCATCGCGCACATCAACCCTATGCATGGCAAATCCGTCATAACCCGTCAGGATTGCTGCGTTCCTCTCCTTTTGTGCGGGGCTGTAATAATCGTTGAAGTTGTCCAGCCCATCGACCACGTCCCCACGTCTGAGCAACGCCTCGGCCAGATGGCTGCCGATGAAGCCGGCAGCCCCAGTGACAAGTACCCGCATAGCTTCTCCTCCTCACACCGACGCTCAGACAGCACCTCCGCCCCCGACAGACGGACGGATATCCAGGACTCGCAACTGGAGACGCTCCCGACCACGCCATACGTTGCGATCCAGCGTGTATGCCACATCCACCTGCTGTGGCAGACGGCCAGACCAGTAGCCCTGCTTGAAAGCGATAGCATCCCACAACTCGCCATTCCAATCGTGTAATTGCAGTCTTAGATGCTGGCCCCCGTTGCCCACAGCCCGCATTGCCTTCACACCCACGCCTTGACTGACAAGCACAGGTTGTGGATTGCCCTCACCATAAGGGCGAAGCCTGTCCAAAGCTCTATAGAACTCCCAACTCAGTTCCCGCAACGGCACCACAGCATCGATCTCCAGGGTTGGTACCAACTCACGTCCCCCCAGGTCCCGTTCCGCCAGCATCAATAGCCGCTCGCGCAATTCATCGAGGCGGCTGGTCTGAACGGTAAACCCAGCGGCTGCCGCATGTCCACCATGCCGCTCTAACAGGTTCGCCACCTCGTCCAAGGCCCGGGTAATATGAAACTCCGGGATAGAGCGCGCCGACCCTTTGCTCAGGCGGTCGCCTATCGCCACCACCACGGCTGGACGGTAAAATTCATCGACCAGCCTACTTGCCGCGAGCCCCACGATCCCCGACAGAAAATCAGGCGACGCCGCAAAAATCAGTGGAGGCACAGCGCGCTGTACACCGACGAGCTCCATGACCTGATCTCTGGTCCTCAACGTGATAGATCGTCGGTCCTCATTGATGGCATTGAGGCGCTCAGCGAGCGCCAGCGCTGCACCCATATCCGGTGCCATCAGGAGCCGCAGCGCCAGAGTCGCATCATCCAGACGCCCTGCGGCGTTGAGACGTGGTGCCAGGATGTACCCAATCGTATGGGTATCGACTGTCCCAGGGGCAACACCAGCTACATCCATCAGTGCCGCCAGGCCTGGTCGGCGCGCGCTGTTGATCCTCCTCAGGCCTGCGGAGACAAGGCTACGGTTCTCCCCGATCAATGGCACAATGTCCGCCACGGTCCCCAAGGCCACAAGGTCCAACAGGGACTCTTCATCGGGAGAGGTGCGAGCCCCTCCTGTGCCCAGAGCTGCGCTGGTTCGAATCAGCGCCTGGGCTAGTTTGAATGCCACGCCCACGCCCGCCAGAAGCCCAAACTCATCTGTGTTCTCCGGACGACGTGGGTTCAGGACTGCGTCGGCAGGCGGCAACTGTGGCCCCAGGCTGTGGTGATCCGTCACGATGACACGCATGCCCAGACTGCGCGCCAGCACGATCTCCTCGACCGACCGGATCCCACAATCCACCGTGATAAGGAGCCCAATCTCATCGCGGGCCAGCATCCGCACCGCCGCTGGGTTGAGTCCGTACCCTTCGCCACTACGCTGCGGAATATGGCCGATGGCTTGGGCACCCATGCTCTGAAGTGTCTCCAGCAGCAATGCTGTGGCGGTGATACCGTCCACGTCATAGTCTCCAAAGACGGCAATCCGTTCCTGATGACCAATGGCCTCAAAAATGATCGCCACAGCCTTTTCCATATCGGCCAGAGCGAACGGATCACTCCGCACAGAGGCACCACGGAGGAAATCAAGCGCACTCGACACCGTGTGAAAACCACGCCCGTAAAGGATGTGGCCAAGCCACGGGTTCACCGGCAGGTGGTCTATGAAAGCGCGAGGGGCTGGGCTGTGGATCAGCCATCGTTTGTCGGTTCTTGTGCTCACACCTATGCCTCACACACACGCCCTGCCAGATACCTGCAGGGAGACCTGAAATGCGACAAGCAAGTATACCACGAGTGGTCACCCCACGAAATTAAGGAGCGACCCTATACGAGTCGCTCCTTAATCACTCGATATGCTGACGCTAACGGACCCAGCCCACACCGCCCTGGTTATCCGAAAGGCCCGCCAGGGCGGTCAACAGTGGCACACGTCTAGCAAGACAAAACTACAAGGTCATGCAGGGAGTTCGATCCAACCCTGATTCACGCAGAAGTCCGTGATTACGGGAATGGTCACCCATTTCCCCTGATAGGACTGAACAGCCAACACAATGATGTAGACAAGCACGGCCACGCCAGTGAAGCAGCCCACAACGACTGCCGACAGGACCGCGGAGACTACATATCCCACGACACTAAGTACCAAGGCTTGAATTGCATTATACTTGATGAATGCCCGTTCTTTCTTGTCCTCCAACAACAGCACAATAATGGGCACAAGCGGCGAGAAAATCCAGGACAGAAGGGCCCAAAGCTTATCATCATCGGTGATCGTCACATCGGGTTGCGGTGCTGTCTCTGTCATAGTTAATGCTCCTTTGCTGGTATGAAGAAAGGCAAACAACGTGTGAACAGTGAACTTTGCAGCCTCAATCTCTATTCTAGAGGACAAGTGTTGGAATGTCAAGAATTCGTCATGATTTGCTCGCACCAGGGCGACAATCACACCATTGCCTGCCGCCCAGGGCGAATCTGGGCAATACTGGGGTTCGAGCTAAAATTCGAATAATGAACAATCGAAGGGAGCATGTTACCCAACAGCGCGTAGTCATTGGTTTGAGCGGGGGCGTGGACAGCGCTGTCGCTGCTGCCATGCTACTTGACAAGGGATATCAAGTACACGGCGTCATCCTGCGCACATGGCGTCTGCAGCAACCTCACTATGATCCTGTCGCAAGGGCACAGGCTATCGCCGACAGCATTCAGATCCCATTGATGGTACACGATGTAGAAGCCGCATTCTACGATCGGATCGTTAGCCCTTTCGTCGAGTCATACAGCACGGGGCTAACGCCGAATCCTTGTGTCTTCTGCAACCCGATGGTGAAATTTTCAAGCCTGCTTCAGATAGCCGATACCATGAATATCCCATGGGTCGCGACTGGGCACTACGCCAGGGTCACCCAGGACACACAGGGAACAGCGCATCTGTGGCAAGGTCGAGCCGGAGACAAGGATCAAAGCTACTTCCTCTATCGACTCTCGCAGAGGCAGCTCCAGCGCGTTATCCTGCC
>CAZHBB010000013.1:0-8879 GCA_964530185.1 uncultured Anaerolineales bacterium | reverse complement strand
GCCACGACGTTGCACATAATGCCCTGGTGGTCGGGCCCCGTAAGCGACTGGCTCGTCAGGAGTGCCAGGTCACAGCCGTTTCGTTCATCCAGGGCGATCCACCTGACACTTGTTTCAGTGCCATGGCCAAGATCCGGTACCGAGCACCAATGATCGGGGTGCGTGTCACAGTGCTCTCGTCGGACCGCCTCCATGTTTACTTTGATCAACCACAGTATGCCGTCGCGCCAGGTCAGTCGCTGGTGTTGTACCAGGACGGAGAGGTCCTGGGGGGCGGCATCATCACCAGGGCCGAGACGTGAGAAGCAAATTCCTAAGGAGGCAACACGCATGCCGATTTTCTTTGACCTGGAGACACAAAACACCTTTGAAGAAGTGGGAGGACACTACCCAGAACGGCTCAGGATATCGGTGGCAGTGACGTACAACACCGACGACGACACATTCTATTTCTATCGTGAAGCAGACGCGGGGCAACTGGCGCTGGATCTCAGTCGGGCCGATCTCGTGGTCGGATACAACCTCTATGGCTTCGACTATCCAGTGCTCCAGCAATATACAGACACGGTGAACCTGGCAACTCTGCCAACCGTCGACATGATGCTTGAGATCCAGAAGCAATTGGGCTTCCGTGTCAGCCTGAATGCCGTGGCCGCCGCAACGCTTAAGATGGGGAAGAGCGCCGACGGATTGCAGGCCGTCCAGTGGTGGCGGGAGGGAAACATCGAGAAGATCTTTCGCTACTGTCAGCAGGACGTTGAGGTGACACGTCGCGTGTACGAGTTCGGTCGCCAGTATCACTACGTGCAGTATTACGACCGCCAATACAAAATCCGTCGGGTACCCGTCTCCTGGTAGAGGCCACCCTTACGCCCAACAGCCCTTGCGCAAGCCAAACGCGACGGCTGTGCTGTACAGCACAATACGCAAGTCCGGCTCACCCCGGAAAGTGAAAATGGATCAGTGCCCACGTCTGGTCCTTGAATCCATCTCTGCAGGAGAGAGCAACTGTGGCAATGTACTCGGAGGTCACTTCAAACGTATACCAACGACACGTAGAGATCCTACAGGCAGGCCCATCCGCTCTAAGGCTGCGTCCCAACCCTAGACCTGTAGCTTTGGCCTTGGCCTCCTTCATCGTCCACATGCGACACGCGGCCCATTGCCGTTCGGGCAGATCCAGGGTGGCCAGGTATGCCTGCTCGTCTTCAGAGAAAACAGCCCGCAACATAGAACGCGTCCACACCACCTGCTGGGGCCGCTCAACGTCGATGCCTACCTCCCAGCCGTGGGCAAAGGCGTACATAGCCAGATTGCCGGAATGAGCCAGGTTAAACGAGAGCCTGGCGCAATCCGACGAGGCCACATAGGGTTTTCCGTAGCGGCCAACTGCCAAATCTATCGACGGCGCCGGCCTGCCACAATACTTGCTTAACAGCGCACGCAGGCTACCGCGTGTAAGGACAAACCGCTCTCGAACCTCTGACACCCGATAACGCACCGCCCGCATACGCTCACCGGGCGACAGGGTCTCCAGGAACGTTGCATACCATGGTCGCACCTCATCAAGTCGTACCTGCCAGAGGTGCACTACACCACGGGCAAGCGCAGGCACCAGAGGTTGCAGGGACACCCCCGCCCCCATCCCCGCTGCTAATGACGCTGGAGGAACCGACGATAGCTCTCCGCCAGAGCCTTGGGCTGTGTCACATATAGTTGCGTATACCCACAATCAGCACAGACCCAGGCCTTGAGGGGATACAAGCGAGCGCCTTTCAAGGTCACACCCGGGTTTTCATAGATCCGGATCGCGAGATTCTGAGTCTCAACAGCATCTGCATTGGGAATGATATGCGTGGAATGACAATTGGGACAGACTTTCTTCAACTCCATACCCCACCTCCCCTGGCCACAAATCAACTATAGCACTTCCGTCCAACTAGGCACCTCGCGCCCCACCATCAAGGGTTGGTCGCGGCTTCCATTTGAAAAGAGCGGCAGGAAGTTGCACTCCTTGACTTCGCAGATAGTGAAGCCGATAGTGGTACAGAGCACCTCCCATGATCTGGAAGGCGACATCAGCCACGTGACGCTCCTGCGGAGCCTCCAGGTAAGTACCACGTACCCATGTGTTAAAGGCCCCCATTGCCGGTCCACACCAGATCTGATAATCCAATTCGCGTCCGGCCTCACCTGTCACTGCCCAGCGTGTAGCGAGACCCAAATACCAACGGAACACCAGAGCCATCTTCCGCTTCGGATCACGCTGAGCACGCTCAAGCTGACGGGGATCACGCTCGCTGAAGAAGTTGACACATGCATCCCACACTTCATCCAACGAGCGTCGGAAGATCTGCCGCTCCAACTTCTGACGCTCCGTCGGAGGCAAAGCATCCAAGGAGGGATAGGCACTGTAGAGCTCATAGAGCTTACGAGCGCGCAGGGGGAAGAGTGTGCCTCGTTTGAGCACTTGCAGGTTGACCCCTAATTCGAACATGTCCGCCGCCGGCGCCATCATCACATCGGCCATATCGGCCTCGGCGAGAAGCCGCTTCACGTGATCAGAGGTCCCGGCCTCCACGCAACCGTGATTCACCGAACCCGTCACCACATAGGCGGCCCCCATCATGAAAGCACCAAGGGCAGCAAGAGCAGTACCGATCCCACCGGCAGCGCCTATGCGGACCGGCTCAGGATAACCCATCTCCTCCTGGACAGCATCGCGCTGCGCGATCATGGCCGGCAGAAGGCACACTAAAGGACGGTTATCCGTGTGTCCTCCTGAGTCAGCCTCCACAGTAATATCGTCGGCCATCGGGACCCGCTCGGCCAGGGTTGCCTGCTCCGACGTGATGGCCCCAGAAGCCACCAGCGCCTGAAGTAAGCGGGGAGGCGCTGGCCGCAGGAAATGCTCAGCCACCTCGTGGCGTGAGAGCTTAGCGATAATTCGGTTCTTGATGACGATCTCGCCCTCAGGCCCAAGGCTCAGGCCAGCAGCCCGGTAGCGCACAATAGCAGGTGTGAGCTTGAGATAAGCCGATGCCTCGATCACCCGCACACCGTGCTGAAGATAGAGAGAAACGGCCCCCTCTTCGATCGCTGGCTCATGAGGGCTGTGGATCAGGTTGAACGCATAGGGGCCTTCAGGGAGACCTGCTTGTATCTGCCGGATAGCCTCCCCTAGCCGCTGCAAGGAGAGCCCGCCCGCGCCAAAGGAACCCAACATCCCCGCCTTCCCCAGCGCCAGCACCATCGACTCACTGGCGATCGCATTAGCCATAGCCCCTGCCATATAAGGGACACGCAGGCCGTACGTCCGTAAAAACGCGGGATCTCCAAGGCTCTCGAACGTAAGCGGAGGGGCTGTCGCGGCTATGGGCAGTCCATCGGCTTTATCGTCGTCGACGATGCCAGCGTCGGTCACACCAAGTCCTCTTGGGCCAGCGACGACGAAACAAGCTCGATCCAACTGCCGTAGCACCTCATGGATGTCGTTGACATCCCAGGCCACTGCATCCGTTGGCCCATGCCAGAACAAAGACATCTCTCCGCCGTCCCCCTCACGAGTTACCATGCCGTTTCTTTTTGCCTCACTTTTCAGTGATCTAGCCGCACGGCCAAGCCGTGGACCTCGTAGATACACATATCACCTTTCCAGAACGTCCCGTCGCCGATGAGCAAGAGACTGCTGTCCTCTTGTCGGCAGGACGACACCTTCACCTGTAGCTCCCACTCGCTATCTGCCGGCGTTATCTGTCCCCGGTATTTCCATTCGGTTGTAACCTCGCGTGGAAGGCCAACTGCCGCACCCGCAAACTCCGGATAGCGCCAGCGCCCATACGCCCGTAAAGCCTGGGCCATGCCCTCCAGCCCCAACGATCCCGGCATCACCGGATCTTCATAAAAGTGCGCTTTGAAGAACCAATCCTCAGGTGACAACCTACCCACCCCCACCACGAACTGCTCACCGTTCACATCGACCACTCGGAGGTCTCGCAGGAGCCGCACGGCAGCAGGTTTTGGATCGAGAGCCGCCGGGATCGGCATAGAGCGGTTGAAGCGGGAGATCCCGTCTCCCTTTGCACTGGCTCTCTCATATGAGAGGCCTTGCTGCTCCCGCAACATGCGCCGCGGGAAATAGCCAAAGGAGGCCCACCCCTCAAAGAAACACTGTCCCATTGCGTACAACGCGAATTCGAATGACTGGAGGATCACGTCGCGAGAACGGGTAGTGGACTGCAGGTGGCACTCGCATTCTACGGTCTTGCCCCGCAGGTCGAGCTCAGCGAGCACACGCCCGCGACCGTCCAGGTTGCGGAAGTAAAGGTCGCGTTCAGAGCTGAGGAATGCTGACCCCAAATAGGCCGAAAGGAAACCACAGGGCTGCATCCCCATTTCCATCAGGGTAAAATATGGCGGGAGGGATCGGTAAGCGCCATTGTAATACCATGCTCCAATCGGTACCTCGTAAGCACTCCGTAGTCGGCCAGTCCCATCAAAGATCCCGGGTTCACCGGTTACATCCAATACCCGTGACATAAGCAGCAGATCACCATTGGGGATACGTGGCAGGCGATGGCCACGATAGGCCTCATACCTCTCCCCAAAGCAATCCACCGGGTCGCCTTTGGCAAAAGCCTCCACTGCAGCAGCGTCAAAGCGTGGCCGCACAGCCACGGAGTTATCCAGAGACCGGGAGAGTGCTCCCGCTTCAGGGCGTCCACCCACCTGGCTGACAGCCATTTGGCATTGAAGCTGGATTAGGCGGCCCATGCTCTCCTGGAACTCCCCTGACGCAGCCAGGAACTCACGCTGCAACTGAGCCAGCCGACGCTCGTGAGCACCCAACTGTGCGTCAATTTCCGCAAGAGAAAGGCCTGGCACGGCAATTGCCTCCTCCGCCCTGGGACGCGCCTGCCACTTCTCGCCCCTGGGCGGGACCTTGACATCCTCATACAGTTCCGACTGAGAGAGATCACTGCTCTCCCTCTCGACGCGCGGCTTCAGAACAACCGTGATCGGTCCAGGTTTATCGTCTTTGGATCTCAGGGCGCTCAAGTCCACTGGCACGCGATGGGCAATCAGACGCGCGACAGTGCTTAACACGCCTTGCAGATCATCGGCACCGGTGGGGTCCATGCCCACTGCGACATGGGGTTTCTCCTTTAAGATACGTGTGATCCGCCTAGTCGAGGTCGCCTGAGGCCCCACCTCCACGAAGACTCGCGCACCTTCGGCGTAGGCCCGCTCCACCAAACGCGGAAAGTCAATCATCTGACAGGACATCTCAGCCATAGCATGGGCAAGGGCGTCGCGCTCCAACACAAGGGGGGCATAGTGAGCTGCTGAGAAAAAAGTGATCCCAGGTCGCTCGCGAATGGCGTGATCGTACAGAGTCAGCAGTTGATCGTACTCGGTCCGCACCACTTCATTGTGGATGACCGTGTCGAAAGGTACAGGCAAAGCATGACAGCCGAGGGATTTGATCACCCGCCGGCATCCTTTGGCATCCCCGGCGATCACCACTTCGTCCACGAGATTGACCAACGTGATATACACCCGCGGCTCCGTGGCGACGACTGCCTCAACGTCCCTCAGGGGCGCCTTGAGTAGGCAGGTCACCCACTCGAGAGGTGCCTCAGCGTCCAGTCCCCAGGCTTTGCGCACAGCCAGCCGTGGCCCCGCTAGATCACTCCTGAACAAAGGTAGTGAACGAAGCACCTCACTTGCGCGATCTCCCCCTTGCCAAACCCGCAGAGACCACAACATGCTGGTCTCCCCCAGACTGTAACCGAGGGCATAGGCAACCCGCACGTGAAACACCCGCCGCAGTATCTCGGTGTAGGCCAGGGCAAACGCCGTTCCAGATTCAATGAGCGCAACAGGATCCCGGGCCAATGCCCTCCTCAACTGCTGGACCATCTCGTCTGACAACATGGTGTGGGCCCGAGGATAGATGTAATCGGCGGCTGTGACACGTCTTAAGTCCGACAGAACCTCCCCCACCACCTCATGGAGAAATGGAAAGTATTGAAAGAGATCACGTCCCAGACCCACATAGGCATTGAAGGCCCCAGGGTATACCATCGTAACCCCACGTCCACCCAAGGGCCGCGGGGAAAAGGCACTTCCGCGCGGCGTAACCCAGTCTCGGCCGCTGGCAAAGCTCCGCTCCACCCCCTTCAGTGCCCGCACCGTCTCCTGTGCCAGTTCCGAACCATTGTGACCGACGAGCACGACGGCCAGAGGCATCCGTTGTCGCGCTTGATAGACCGCGATGGTGTGCTCCATCAGAGAAGCCGCAGTCTCTCCGTCAGACAGGCGACGATGGACATCCTGAATACCTGTCACGAGATCAGCCACCGTTTCCCCAACCACCGGCAACAGCACGCAATCCTGCTCTTGTACTCGGGGAACAAGCAACACCGCGGGTCGATCGGGTCCCAGTTCAGAAAACACGACACAGTACATCCCACCGGACGCTAAAGGGTAAAGATACAACGCACGCCGGGGGCGCTCAGGGCGCTGACGGAACCAGGGTCGGGCCTCAGGCACCACATACAGTGACGTCCCATCCCAAAGTTCATCGCCGGGCAACGATCCCGGCGAGGGATACAGGACACGCTGTTGCATACTCATCAGGACCTTGAGCAGTGCAGTGACCCAAGGGAAAGAGGCAGAGCCAGCACAGCGTTCCATGGTGCCCGCGAGGCTACCCACGGCACAGGTGAGCCCTTCGCCTCCTTGCCTGAAGGTCTCAGCCAAAGCCGAATCGGGTGGCCAGGATGCAACTTCCAGATAGCCAATATCGGAGGGAGACAGGTTCACTTGCGCCAACACAGCGCCCAGGCCCTCGCCTGTGGGGCGCTCAACCCCAGCCGTCACGTCGATGGAGGCATAACCACACCTGGCTGAAGCCCTATCCAACAGCGCGAGAGTCAATACAGCTACACACTGCTCATCCCCGAGAACCAGGAGCGCTAGGTCCGCTATGTCACCCCCCAACCATTCGGCACAGGTAGCCAGTCCCTCGGGAAGATCCCTTTGATGAAAGGCTCGGGGCCCTCCTGGCAAAGCGTCACCAATGAATTGCGCCACCTCCCCTGCCTGCTCGCCGGACACAGCAGCAATCCCTATCCTGAGTGCATCGTCCCGAACGCCCGTGTCATCGAGTCTCGAGACCACCTCGTGAGCGAGCCGGGCGGCCGCACCATAATCCCACGCCAACCTCTCGGGGCCACAGCCCGCATAGAGGCTGCGGCTGAAGGCGGCAAGGCCCTGCCCATCGCCAAAGACACCTTTTACATCAAGCACCAGCAGTCGGGGCATCTAGCCACCCCCAACCATCGAAGGTGCCAGGCGGTTCTGCCGGAACAGCTCGCCTAGCCTGGGGCTTAGGGTGATCTCCGCACCATCTACCTCCATGATGACGGCCCCTTGCTCATCTTGAACCATGACATCGGCCACCACATTCCGGACGCTATGGGATCGCACCCGCATCGTCACATACGTCACCTCATCAAAGTGCAGCGGTCGGTAAAGCGTGCCACCGGCGATCCTCAAAGGTAGCCCTGCGGCCCCCAGGTAATGTCTGGACCAGACCAGCAAGCTCTGGAGCTGAGCATCCACGACAAAGGGATTGAAAGTCTGCGCGTAGAACTGCCCCTGCATCTCCCATGGCAGACGGGGAAGATAGCAACGCATAGTCAGCCCCTCCTCGTCCATCCGCAGGATCGAGTCGATGCCCTGGAAACTGGGGCCGTGGAACAGGGTGCCATCCTCATACAGCGCACGACCGGCGATCACTTCCGTCCCAGAGAGATCGGGGAGCCCCTTCATGGGAGGTTCGGCCTGCTGGTTCGCACGCCGTAGAGCAATCTGGGCCCGATAATGATACCTCGGCCTCCCGTTGCCCCCCTGGCTTCGAATGAGAGCATCACAGTGAAGGCCCACATCTGAGTGTCTTACTTCTAGCTCTAAGATATGTTCCTCAGCCAGCCCTTCATCAAAGACAATCCCCTTCAGTACGCGATAGTCAGATACACGCTGCACGTAGTAGCCCGGGTAGAGCTGCTCAGATACATTGGCCATCCACGCTACAGCACAGACGGTTGGCAACACGGCGCGTCCCCCGATGACATGATCCGCCAGGAAAGGATTTGCCGATAGGCTCAGCCGACGCGCAATCCGATAGGTCACTGCCTCTTGCGGTGCCGGACGCAAGGACGGCGCAATGGGTGTCCCCACCACGACCTGCGGCGTGTTGCCTCCGGATGCACTCGCTTCAGCTCGCTCTAAGAGGTCAGTCAGGAGACGAGAGCCGCTTTCCACCGGAATCACAGGCACATGATGGCGTTCGAGCTGCCGTCGGAGGGCCGGCGTGACCATGCCCCCATCCCACGGACCCCAATCGATCGCCAGCACATGCACGTGGGGATGGTGGTGCTTCATCCAGTGTGCCACTTTGTTGAGGACCTCATTGGCGGCAGCGTAATCAGTCTGGCCGCGGTTACCATAGAACCCCGCCACGGAGGAGAAAAGGATCAGATAACGGAGCTGTGCGAGATCAACGAGTGCGAGCATCTGCCGCAGACCGTCGACCTTGACCGACACAACACGCGCAAAGTCATCGACCGCCTTATCCTGTACCAATCGATCCGCGATCACGCCGGCGCCGTGCACGATTCCTGTGATCTGTCCTAGCGCAGCCGTGGCCCGTTCGACCGCCTCACGCAAACCCGGCCCGTCGGTCACATCTGCCTGCACGTAAACCGCCTGCCCACCTGCCCGCCGAATTGCCTGCAAGGTACCCTGAATTTCCCGTCGGGATAAGACTGCACGAGCCAGGCTACGCACGGTACGCGGCGCAGGACGCTCCC
>CAZHBB010000012.1:32116-52269 GCA_964530185.1 uncultured Anaerolineales bacterium | reverse complement strand
CTACACATGAGATGCTTTGCCCTGCGACACCCTTCGGCAAGCTCAGGGTGCGCAGAGGTCGTACCCTTCGACAGGCTCAGGGTACGACCGGGTACGACCGAGGATAGAACGAGAAACTCGAATATCCAGCACGTTGTGACTCTTCAGCCTCCAGCTATAATGTCAGAGCTACGATGACCACGACAGCAGACACAGGTCCGCTCAAAGCCCACATCCAGGATTCAATATGGCACTCAGAACGCTCTATCAAGCCCTTTTAGACAGCGACCCCGCACGGTTGAGGATCATCGCCATGCTATGGCAGATAACGCTCAAAGGGACCCGTAAGGCCGACATGGCCGCGGAGCTGGTGGATGCCATGGCAAGTGTGGAAGCCGTAGCCCGAATCTGGGATACCCTTCCTGAAGAGCAACGTGCTGCCATAGAAGACCTGCTCCGCACCGGCGGCATGCAGCCGTGGAAGATCTTCACCCGGCGTTGGGGCGATGTCCGAACCTTGGGGGCAGGCAAAGTCGAGCGTGAGGAACTGTGGCGCGATCCTGTCTCTGTGACAGAGGCCCTCTGGTTCCACGGCCTCGTCCACCGGGCTTTCCATACCACCGAGACACGCACAATAGAGATGGCCTTCGTCCCAGAGGAGTTGGCCCTTTACATGCCCCTGCCACAGCCGATCGTCCTGCCAGATCCCAAGCCCCTTACCCCCCCTCAGCATGTCACACAAGCAGGAGATTCCCTGGCGGAGGATATGGTAACGCTCTGGATCGGGATCCTGTTACAGCGAACCGGATCCACTGACCTCCTTCATTCCCTCTGGCGGCCCAGCGCCCCAGACCAACGCGAGCTCCTGACAGTCGTGGGACTCGAGCAGGGCTGGCTGGAACAGGGCCCGGCGAAGTCCATCCGTCTGATCCCCGAGGCTGTAATGGCCTGGTTACGCATGGACCCCTGGGCCCAATGGTCCAGTCTCTTCCACGCCTGGTTAGAGAGCCAACGATGGAACGAACTGGTCCACATCCCCTCACTCAAACCGGATCCCGTCCACGGATGGCCCGATGACCTGCACCTGAGGGCCCGCCAATTCGTGGTGGACGAACTCAAACGGTTCCAACCCGGCAAATGGTACGCCCTGTCGACCCTCGTGGACCACATCAGAAGGGCCAACCCGGACTTCCTGCGCACCGATGGCGACTATGAAAGCTGGGCGCCTCGCGATGCCCACAGCGGGGTTCCGCTACGAGGATTCGAGAACTGGGATGCGGTGGAGGGAGCCTTGCTCGATTACCTGGTCACGGGTCCCCTCTTTTGGGTTGGTTGCCTCAACCTGGGACACGACAGTGAGTCAGGCCCTGCCATAGCCTTCCAGATCACCAAGGCAGGGGCGGCCTGGATCCATGGTGCGCCACCCCCGCCCTGTGCCGCCCCCAAGAAACTACAGCTCGAGCACGGGACCGAAGTTGTGGTACCCCGCCGTCATCGCTATGTACGATTCCAGGTCAGCCGCATTGCCGACCCTATCTCCGCTGACGGGGGCTATCGCTTTCGCTTCACACCGGCCTCATTGCAAAGAGCCCGCCGACAACGCATCCCGCTGTCCCGTATCTTGACCTTTTTGAAGGAAAACCTGGAACATGATGGCGATCTCCCGCGCTGGCTAAGCGCTGCGATCCAACGGGCTTACGCGGGGCAGCCATCACCGGCCCTGACACTCGCCTGGGTCCTCCGCGTACCCGACCCGGCTATTCTGGACATACCAGAGATTGCGACACTCCTCGGGGAACGCCTGGCCCCCACGGTAGCCATCGTCCCGATTGAACACCGGGCGCGCCTGCTCTACCTGTTGGCCAAGCACGGTTTCCTGACAGGAATGGAGGAGCCAGACCTGGTAGATCTATAGGGATAGGGCTATAATCTGAGTCGAACCAGGAGGTACTATGGCCACCAAACACACCCTACATGACAAGGTCGTTCGTGCGTTCACAGCCCGCTTCCATCATCCGCCCGATTTCGTCGTCCGGGCCCCCGGCAGAGTCAATCTAATCGGCGAGCACACCGATTACAACGACGGCTTTGTGTTGCCTATTGCCGTGGATCGTGCAGCCTGGTTGGCGGTCGCATCGCGCGACGAGCCCTGGGCCACGGTACGAGCCCTCGACATGCGCAATGACGAGGAGAGCTTCCCGGTGGATCACACGCCACCGTCCTCCGGAAGCTGGGCCGACTACCCCAAGGGGGTGGTATGGGCTATGCTGGAGCGTGGCTTGAAGCCCTCAGGGATGTACGCGGTGTTGAGCTCAGACGTCCCTGTAGGCGCCGGAATGTCATCGTCGGCCGCGGTCGAGGTCGCCTTCGGGTATGCCTGGCAACAGCTCAGTGATTTTTCCCTTGCGCTTCCACAGTTGGCACTGCTGTGCCAGCGGGCTGAAAACGAGTATGTCGGTGTCAACTGCGGCATCATGGATCAGATGATCAGCGCCTGTGGCAAGGCCGGTCATGCCATGATGCTCGACACCCGTAGCCTGGAGCGCTCCTACTTCCCTCTGCCCAAGGGAATCGCCATCATCGTGGCCGACAGCCTCGTGCGCCGCTCCCTCTCCGGCTCGGAGTATAACGTGCGTCGCGCTCAATGCGAGGAGGCTGTCAGCATCCTGCAACAGCATTACCCAGAGGTGAAGGCCCTACGAGATATCACGTTAGAGCAGTTGGAACAGCACCGCGACGAATTGCCAGAGACCGTGTATCGCCGTGCCCGCCATGTAGTGACTGAAAACGCCCGTGTGCTAATGTTGGCGCGCGCGCTTCAGCAGGGCAGGCTCGAGGAAGTGGGGCATCTGCTGGTGGAGGGACACCATAGCCTCCGCGACGACTACGAGGTAAGTATCCCAGAGCTGAACACGTTAGTGGAGGCCGCAACAGAGGTCGAAGGCTGCTATGGGGCACGGTTGACCGGTGCTGGCTTCGGCGGATGTATCATTGCCCTGGCTGAGGAGGACGCTGTGCCAGAGGTCCAGGCCCATCTCAACGAGGTCTATCATACACGACACGGCAGGCAGCCCACGGTCTACGTCACTCATGCAGCCGATGGTGTAGCAAGAGTACCCTAATCCCTCACAGGGACACCCAAGCATCGCCCTGTGATTGTTCACCAGAACACAGAAAAGGAGCCCATCTATGAACATCGGAATTCCTAAGGAGAGGCTTCCCGGTGAGGAGCGCGTCGGCCTGACCCCCGCAGGCGTCGGACTATTGACGAAGGATGGCCACAAGTGTTTTGTGGAGAGCGGAGCGGGGATGGGCGCGGGCTATAGCGACTATGACTATGAGCAGATGGGGGCTACCCTGCTCTACGATGGTGAGGAACTCTATGCACGTGCCTCACTGATCATCAAGGCGCTGCGCCCGACGGGGGAAGAGATCTCCTGGATGACCACCGGGCAGACTCTGATGTGTTTCCTGGGGCTGCCCCAGATCCCCGAGGAGGAGATCCATGAGATGCAGGCCCGGCGAATCACTGCCATCGCCTATGAGATGATTACCAAAGGGAAACACGACTATCCAATCCTCAAGTCGGTGAGTGAGGTCGCAGGGCGTATGGCGCCGTTCATCGCCGGCAATCTACTCATGCGGCACAATGGCGGACGTGGAATCCTCCTCAGTGGGGTCCCCGGCGTTTCCGCTGGCGAAGTCGTCATCCTGGGTTCAGGGACCCTGGGACAGAACGCTGCCCGCGCATTCCTGGGTCTCGGTGCCCGCGTGTTCTTACTCAGCCGCTCGCTTGAGCGCCTTCGCGAGATTGACATGCAGTTCCAGGGGCGTATCACCACGATGATCGACCACGATTTCAACGTCGCGAATCTGCTGCGGTTCGCCGACGTGGTGATTGGCGCCGTACGCAACCCGGGTAAGCGAGCCCCCGTGGTTATCACGCGCGAGATGCTACGTATGATGCGCAAGGGCAGCGTCATCATCGACTTCGCGATCGACCACGGCGGGTGTGCTGAGACAAGTCGCCCGACCACGATTGACAACCCCACGTATATCGAAGAGGATGTCATCCACTTCTGCGTGCCTAACGTACCAGGGACCGTTCCACGGACATCCACCCATGCGTTCAACAACGCTGCATGGTCCTACGTTCGCCATGTGGCGGCCATGGGTGTGGCCTCCGCCATCGCGCAAAACGACGCCCTTCGCAAAGGCGTTGTCATGCGCAATGGTGAGATCATCGATGAGACCTCTATCTCCTACGGAGCACTCTAATCTGCATCCTGCCCAGGACCGGAAGGAGAAGAATGAAAGCGTGGCACAAGACCTATGCCAGCAAGTTGAGCTCTGCCGAAGACGCAATCGCCAACGCCATCAAATCAGGGCAACGGATCTTCCTCACCGGCAACTGTAGTGTTCCTCGAAAACTCACCGATGCCCTCATCGCCTATGCCCCTGCTCTCGAGAACGTCGAAGTGGCCCAGACTCTTTCAGTCGGCCCCGCCCCCTGGGCGGGGCCTGATATGGTAGGGCACCTGCGCTCCAACGTCATGTTCATCGGCGCCAACATGCGCCAGGCCGTCTGGGAAGGCCGAGCGGACTATACTCCTGTCCTGCTCTCAGAATTCCCACTCCTGTTCAAACGGGAGGTCTGTCCGATCGATGTGGCACTCATCCATCTGTCGCCGCCAGATGAGGAGGGATTCTGTTCGTTTGGCATCGAGACTGGCCTGACCAAGACGCCGACTTTCTCTGCCCGTCATGTCATCGCCCAAATCAACCCACAAATGCCTTACATCTTCGGCGAGACCCGGATCCATGTCGACGACCTCGACGCCATTGTCGAGGCAGATCAGCCGCTGGACGAGTTTCGAATGGCAGAGGACTCTGGGGATCCCATCATCGAGAGGATTGCCCAGCATATCGCCGAGTTAATCCCAGATGGAGCCACATTGCAGATGGGCATTGGGGCCATCCCAGACTCCGTACTGCCCTATCTGGAAAGCAAACGGGACCTGGGGATCCACACCGAGCTGTTCTCTGACGGGGTGATGCACCTCGTCGAAAAGGGCATCGTCACCGGAGCCCGAAAGACCCTCCACCCAGGCAAGATCACCGCAGGATTCGTGCTGGGCTCACGCCAACTCTACCGGTGGTTGGACAGAAATCCCCTGGTCGAGTTGTACCCGACCGAGTACGTTAACGACCCGTGCATTATCGGGCAAAACTTCCGACAGGTGGCGATCAATGGTGCCATCGAAGTGGACCTCACCGGTCAGGTATGCGCAGACAGCATCGGGAGCAAGCTGTACAGCGGGGTAGGAGGACAAATGGATTTCATCTACGGCGCTTCCCGCTCAGAGGGAGGTGTCCCCATCATCGCCCTGCCCAGCACAGCCGCACGCGGCAGGATGAGCCGCATCGTCCCCACTCTCAAGCCTGGAGCTGGCGTGGTGACCACACGCAATCACGTCCATTGGATCGTGACAGAATACGGCGCTGTCGACCTTTATGGCAAGAGCATCCGCGAGCGTGCGCATGCGCTGATCAGCATCGCACATCCAGAATTCCGTGAACAGCTCAGGAAGCAGGCTCAGGAACTGGGATACATCTAGCCGCATCACCTTACTCGGCCATGAACGTCCCCCGTCATCGCTCATGGCCCTCCTGGCGTGACGATTATGCCATAGTGGACGCCTCTAGAGATTGCTAGGGTGAGGCAGCGCAGCGCTGCCTTATCCAGCATCTCTGGGGAGCACAAAGGGGAAAGAGCACAGTACAGGGGCGGTGATAGCCAGTGCGTGGCCCCCCCCCGGATTTTTGACAGAGAGCCTCCCCCTTTTATAATGGCGGCATTGTGTCCCATGATCTGCAGCTCGACCTAAACTACCCTTGGAGGAGGCTCGTCTATGAAGCGGTTGCTCTCCGGCAATGAAGCGATTGCCCTGGGGGCCTGGGAAGCGGGGGTTCAATACGCCTGCGCCTACCCAGGCACGCCGTCCACGGAGATCCTCGAAAATTTAGCCCAGTATCCAGGCGTGCGGGCGGAGTGGGCCAGCAACGAGAAGGTTGCCCTGGACAATGTCATCGGTGCCTCCTTCGGCGGTGCCAGGGTCTTGGCAGCCATGAAACATGTGGGAGTCAACGTGGCGGCCGACAGTCTCATGTCCGTCTCTTATACGGGTGTGGTGGGCGGGCTGGTCCTGGTCAGCGCCGACGACCCAGGTGCTTTCTCCTCTCAGAATGAACAAGATAACCGTCAATATGCACGGTTTGGCAAATTCCCCTGTCTCGATCCGGCGGACAGCGAAGAAGCGCGGCGCTTCGTAAAGATAGCTCTGGATCTCAGCGAACAGTTCCAGACGCCCGTCATGTTACGCTCGACCACCCGACTGTCACATTCGAAGTCGGCTGTCGAGGCCACCGTGCCTCAACCGCGTGAGTTTACGACGCTGCCCCCCTTCGAGCGAAAAGAGAAGTCGACACGCGTGATCATCCCCGCCGTAGCCCGACGCCGCCATCCGGAGATCGAAGCGCGTCTGCGGGACATCGCCGCGTGGGCAACCGATCGGGCCTTCGACCTGGGCGTGAATCGCGTGGAGTGGAAGGGCAAAGCACTGGGAGTGGTGACAAGTGGGATGGCCTACCAATATGTGCGCGAGATCCTCCCCGGGGCTTCCGTGCTGAAGCTAGGCATGAGCTATCCCCTGCCGCTGGATCGCATCCACGACTTCGCCTCCCAGGTTGATCAGCTCATCGTAGTGGAGGAGCTGGATCCTTTCATCGAGGGGCAATTGCGAGCGGCAGGCATTGCGGTGACGCACGGCAAAGATATCTTCCCCCGCTGTGGAGAGCTCACACTGGCCAAGGTCCGTGCGGGAGCGGTCGCGGCCGGGCTGATCCCGGCGGCGACGGCCGATCCTGTGGCGCCCACGCCGACGTTGGAGATCCCTCCGCGCCCTCCGACCCTCTGTCCTGGATGCCCTCATCGCGCTTTCTTCTACAACCTGCGGCGTTACAAACGTAGGGCGATCATCGCTGGCGATATCGGCTGTTACTCTATGGGGGTACTGCCGCCTTTCGAGTCCATGGACATGCTGATCTCCATGGGAGCCAGCGTGGGCATGGCCCACGGCTTCAAGCAAGCCGGTGGGCAGGAAGCTGCGGTTGCCACCATTGGCGATAGCACCTTCTTCCATTCAGGCATGGCTCCGTTGGCTGCGGCTATCTACAACCGGTCTCGGATCACCGTGGCCATCCTCGACAATCGAATCACGGCGATGACGGGACAGCAGGAACACCCAGGGACCGGCACCACACTTCAGGGAGAGGCGGGAAAGGCTATCGACATCGGTGAGGTGGTGCGGGCAATGGGGGTGACCTTCGTCGCCGAAGTGGATGCGTGGGATGTGGACCAGATCAACCGTGGGCTTAGACAAGCCCTGCAACACGAGGACGGACCGGCGGTCCTCATCGTGCGCGGCGCTTGCGTCTTCACCCGACACTTCCGGCGTCAACCCCGTATGGAGGTTGATCCTGACAAGTGTGTAAGCTGTGGCACGTGTTTTCGTGTCGGCTGCCCCGCCATCCTCAAGAGTGACGAGGTCTATAAGATCAACGGCAAGCCTAAGGCCATGATCGATCCCTTGTTATGCACGGGATGCACAGTCTGCATGCAGGTATGCCCCGTGAACGCTATCGTCCCTGTCGCAGAATAGATGGGAGAGGCCCGTGGTGATCTGGTGCCCTGGAGTGACGATTGAGGGAGGTCTCGAGCGATGAAGTCGCTTAACATGCTGTTTGTCGGCGTAGGTGGGCAGGGGATTCTGACGGCGTCGGACATCGCGGCCCAGGTGGGGCTGGATCTGGGATTGGATGCCAAGAAGTCCGAGGTCCATGGGTTTGCCCAGCGCGGCGGGGTGGTGGAGAGCCATGTGCGTTGGGCACCTTCAGTGGGCTCCCCCACCTGTGAGAAAGGGACGGTGGATATCCTGGTGGCTTTCGAGCTGCTGGAGGCGGCCCGCTGGATTGATTGGCTACGAGACAGCGGGACCGTGGTGGTCAATCGGCAGCGGCTCGTGCCGATGTCGGTGAGCATCGGCGATGCACAATACCCTGAAGAGGAAGAAATCCTGACGGCCCTGAGGCAGCGCGCCGGGCAGGTCCTGGTTGTCGATGCCCTGCCGTTGGCGGAGCGTGCAGGGAATGTACGCACCGTCAACACGGTGATCTTGGGCGCCCTCTCCACCCTTCTGGAGACGCCCCCTGACGTCTGGGAACAGGCAATCTTGCGCCGTGTCCCCCCACGGTATCGCGATGTAAATGCCGCCGCGTTTAAGTTGGGGAGAGCCCTGCAGACCTGAGCTTCGCCTCCTCGAGCTCCCTGCGCTCGCCTGGCGTCAAGAATGCGGCAGCGAGGCCGTTCTTTTGTATGCGGCGGAGATCCTCGCGGGTGAGGCCCGCCGCCGGGGCAGCGACGGTGTACTCGTGGGCAAGCGTGATCCGGCTGATGGCGGGATCGTCTGTGTTGAGGGTGACCAACATTCCATGCGTCATGTAAGTACGGATGGGGTGGGCGGCGTAGTCGGAGATGACGCTGGTCTGCACATTGCTGGTGAGACTGCTCTCCACGGCAATATGGTGCTCGGCCATGTAGTCCATGAGGGCGGGATCTTCAATAGCGCGAAGTGCGTGGCCGATGCGAGTGGCCCCCAGTTGCCTGATGGCAGTCCAGACACTCTCCGGACCGGCGGCTTCGCCTGCATGGACGGTGACCTTCCAACCGAGCTCCCGGGCCTGTTGGAAATGGGCCTCAAAGAGCTGGGCCGGCCAACGACCCTCATCGCCGGCCAGATCCAGCGCCTCGATGTGAGTGTGATGGGCCTGAAGCGCCCTTAGTTCCTCCCAGCAAGCCTCAACGCCATAGGTGCGGCTCAGGATACCGATCAGATTGACCTTGATGCCGACCTCAAAGGCCGCAGCCTCTGCGCCATCGACCACGGCCTCGACCACGTCTGGAGCATTCAAGCCGTGAGGTTGGGCCATGTAACGCGGGCTGAAGCGGAGCTCGAGGTAATCAATGCCTTCCTCTTTTGCATCGATCACGCATTCGTAGGCTACGCGGCGACATGCCTCAAGGTCGCCCAGGACCTGGACGCTGCGGTCGATCCTTGCGATGAAGGCCATCAAGCCGGGCTGAGGAGCCGTGACCTGGACGTAGGCACTGAGTGCTGTCAGATCCGAGCAGGGAAGAGGGGCACCAAACTGAGCGCAAAGCTCCTGGATCGTCTCCAGTCGCATGCTGCCTTCGAGGTGGCGATGTAGATCCACCAGGGGAATGGTTGGATCAGGGACTATGGGATGGGTCATGGATACTCCTTTAGGCGCGGGCTATGAAGAGTCCAACACGCTTGGTCACGTGATAGGCTCCTTTAAGCTCAATGGTCGCCATTAACCGTCGCCGGACGCTGGCCCAGTCATTGGCATCCAACTCTCCCTCACGCAGGATGGGCAAAGATCTAAGGTAGGCAATGGCTGGTCTGACAGAGGTAATCGCCAGAGCGTCCTCATAGAGTGCGAGGGTGACGTGCCCGAAGACTTGGGACAACAGATTGGTGCCGTTGTCCAGGCTGAAGCTGGCGCTGATGGGTCCTACACGCTCGTGAATGTCGGGGACGAACGGCTCCAACAGATGCCACAGCTCCCGCATATGGCCCCGACCTACTGTGCTCGCATACAGGGTGCCACCGGGCTTGAGCACGCGCCTGATCTCCCGCAAAGTCTCAAGGAGATCCCGCACATGGTACAACATGTGGTGGGCAAGGACGATGTCAAACCGACCATCCTGGAGGGGGATCGTCTCGGCGTGGGCAAGCAGCAGACTGGCCCCTGGTGTCTGATCGCGGAGTTTGAGGTGGCAGGCACGTAACATGGCAGGGGATGCGTCGCTCAGGACGACCTGCCAACTCGGGGATACGCGGTGCGCGTTGACCTGCCAGAGCGTCCCAGACCCACAACCCAATTCCAGGATACACGCCTTGTCGCCCTCTGGCATGTGTTCCCAAAGCCACTGGAACCACCCCTGGGAGTTTGTGCTGAACAAGCGATGGAGCTCAGCCCGCGAGGCCAGGTTTGCGGAATCTGCGTACAGCTCTGTGTTAGAGCTTTCCAGGTCAGACATAGGGGTAGATCCTCCTTGAGCCAGGGCGGCGGTTCGAATGATCGAGCTGGTTCACTCCAGCGCCAGGCAGCTTTCTACAGCCAGCCAGAAGAGCTGCTCGCGTACGGAGTATTGAGTTTCCCAACTGCGGCTATCCCAGATTTCGCCGCTGACGTCGTCGCCCGCGTAAAGGATCTGACCGAAAGTCACACCTCTGAAGCGGGCCACAGCGAAGAAGGCCGCGGCCTCCATCTCTACGGTGAGACATCCCTCCGCTCGGCGGCGTGCTACCAGGCGGGGGGTCTCGCGATAGACGCCATCCGTGGTCCATGTTTTGCCGACCAAATAGGGGATCTGATGGCGTTCCAACACGCTCTCGATGGCCTGAACAGCCTCTGCAGAGGCCAGCACCTCCCGTGCCGGTGGCAGGTAGTGGTAAGAGGTGCCCTCATGGCGCACGGCGGAGATCGGCACCACGACATGACCCACCGTCAACTCGGAATCCAATGTCCCAGCGCCACCACAGGCGATGAAGGTGCGACATCCTTTAGCGATAGCCTCCTCCAGCAGAGCGGCGCTCAGCGGTGCCCCAACGCCGGGGTGGAACACCGTGAGCTCCTGACCCTCTACGGTGAGTGCGAAGAAGGGGTGCTCACCAATCTCCGAGTGGGAACTGCTGATTTTGCGCAGCCGCCCCTCAGCCACAAGCCCATCGAGCACCTCCTGGAAAAAACACACCACACATCGGGGTGGCAGTCCCTGATGCTCTATCAACTCCCTGGGTTCGAGAATGGCCTTTCGCGTTGGGTCGTATTCCAGAATTGGCAGATCCTGTTTCATGCAACGCCTCGTATTCCAATTCGGGTGAGCCAAATGCCAACAGATTCCAGTATAGCTCCGAGGTCACAGCGTATCGTTGCAGGGATTTTAGCTGGATCCGTCAGCTTCACAAGGAGAGGAATGGTCGTCTTTGACAGGGAGGAAGTCACCTGCCACCTTGGGTGGGCCGGATCGATACTCTCCGAGAGATGACCCGCCGGCAGAGATGGGCCAGGACATGGCGAAGTCCGCCGTATCGCGGGCTCGATATGGTATACTGGGGGCACGGGTTGAATCCCTGAGGAGAGATAAAGGTCATGAGTGTTGCAGCAGTGACTGAGATGGGCAACGTTGAGCAACAGGCCGTTGAAAGAGTGCGGGCGGGGGTGTTGGTAATTGCCGCCTATATTGCGGCGCAGATGCTGTCGGACATCGGAAGCCTGAAGATTGCATGGGTGGCGGGCTTCAGCATCGACGGCGGCACGTTCATCTATCCCTTCACCTTCACGCTACGGGATATGGTGCACAAACTACTGGGGCGTGCGGCAGCCCGCACGGTGATCGTAGCAGCAGCCGTGATCAACATCCTGATGGCGCTCTTCTTCGCCTTTTTGAGCAAGCTACCCCCAGACCCAAGCTGGCCTCTGCAGGAGTCCTTCGCTGCGGTGCTGACTCCAGTCTGGCGGATCGTCGTCGCCAGCATCCTGGCAGAGGTTATTAGCGAGCTGTTGGATACGGAGGTCTATCATTTCTGGACGGAGCGCATCACCCGCCGCTATCAGTGGGCGCGGGTTCTCACCAGCAACAGTCTTAGCATACCCGTGGACAGCCTGGTGTTCGTATGGCTGGCCTTTGGTGGGGTGCTTCCCATCGACGTAGTCTGGTCGATCTTCTGGGCCAATGTCTTGCTCAAGGGCCTCACCACACTCATTGGCCTGCCCGGTATCTATCTGGTGAAGGGAAGGTAGTGGCATGGCGGACGATGACGCCAAGGTCCGATGGGAGAGGGAAGAGACCTCGCAACCGCCTCAGAAAGCCGGTGAGGAGGCCGAAGAGATGGACCAACATCAAACCTCCGAGCAGCTTATCGAACAGTTTCTAGCCGAGACGGGGGGCACAGTCTCCCAAGCTGGGGCAAGCACAGACGCTGCAGGGGTGCTATCTTGGGAGGAAGAGCCGCTGCCGGAGGGCCACAGGTCCGGTTTCGTGGCCCTGATTGGACGCCCTAATGTTGGCAAATCAACTCTGGTGAACGCCCTGGTTGGTAAGAAAGTCACCATTGTCTCCTCGAAACCCCAGACGACCCGCAGTCGGATCCGTGGCATCCTCACGGCGCCAGAGTATCAGATGATCTTCGTCGACACGCCCGGGATTCATGAACACCCTCTCCGTCGCCTCAATAAGATCATGATCCAGGAAGCTGTGGATGCCATTCCCGATGCCGATGTGATCCTCTTCGTCGTCGATGTCTCCGTCAAGCCTCGACGGGAGGACAGAATGATCGCACGGTTGTTGCAAGAGAAGGCCCGGCATCGTCCGGTCATCTTTGCGCTCAACAAGATGGATCGGCTGCCCGTGGAGCGCGCCCGTGAGCTTATTGAGGCCTACTGGGCGATACTCCCTGAGCATGCCGACTCTATCCCCGTGAGTGCACTAAAGGGGACGAATGTCACACTCCTGCGTGACCATATCCTCCAGTTCGTGCCCGAGGGTCCACGCTATTACCCCGGCGATCAGGTCACCGATCAGACCGAGCGCCAGATTGCGGCTGAATTGATCCGAGAGGCGTTATTCCGCTACACGCGCGAGGAGGTACCCCACTCCGTAGCTGTATTGGTCGAGGAGTTCACACAGCGGAAGAGCGGTACCCTCTATGTGGCGGCTACCATTTGGGTCGAGCGAGCCTCACAGAAGGCCATCGTCATCGGCAAGCGGGGAGAGCGCCTTAAACAGATTGGTGTGGTGGCCCGTGGCGAACTGGAGCGGTTCATCGGAGGGCGTGTATATCTAGATCTCTGGGTCAAAGTCAAGCCCGATTGGCGGGACCATGCCGCCAGGCTGCGCGAACTGGGCTATTGAAGGACAGCAACAACAGGAGGGGGGAAATGCCGGTAGGGTCAATCGTGAATGCGACGACTGTTATCCTGGGGAGTGTGGTTGGGTTGCTGGTACGACAGGCGCTTCCTGAGCGCATCAAGCGCATCATCTTTCAGGCCGTGGGGTTGGCGACCCTGGTCCTGGGGATGCAGATGGCCCTAGGGGATGGCGTCAATTTCCTGGTCCTCATCTTCAGCCTGATTTTAGGCGGTATCTTGGGGGAGAGCGTGCAACTCAGCGCGCGGATGGATGCCTTGGGTGAGAAACTCAAGGGCAGGCTGCATCTCAAGAGTCCGCAATTCACCGAGGGCCTCGTCACGGCTTTCCTGATCTTCTGCGTCGGTTCGATGACCTTTGTAGGCGCCCTGAACGAGGGGCTCACCGGGGATCGGACGCTTATCTTCAGCAAGTCGATCTTGGACGGATTCACCTCCATGGTATTGGCGTCCGTCTACGGCGTGGGGGTGCTGTTCTCAGCGCTCCCCCTCTTCGTCGTGCAGAGCAGCCTGACACTGATAGGAGCCCAGTTCCATACACTGTTTCCCGAGGCGCTCATCGTCCAGCTCACGGCGGTGGGGGGAGCGCTCATTCTGGGGATCGGGGTGGAGTTGCTGGAGATCAAAAAGCTCCAGACGGTCAACCTGCTGCCGGCTTTGCTGGTCGTGATCGTGCTGACTGGTCTCTTCCTGTTATGAGGTGCAAGCAAAGCAAAGACGCCCACGTCCGTGGGCGTCTTTGCTTTGTGGACCTGGAGGGACTCGAACCCTCGACCCCCTCAATGCCATTGAGGTGCGCTCCCAAACTGCGCTACAGGCCCATATTATCTATCCTGCCCCTACAGCAATGGAGCTGAGGGGACTCGAACCCCTGACCTCTACAGTGCGATTGTAGCGCTCTCCCAGCTGAGCTACAGCCCCGGCTCAGTCTTCGCGATTATACCATTGCTCATGGGTTTGGCAAGCAGTTGTTGACGACTGGCGACCGCGAGGGCGACATCGCCGAATTTATCCGGGGGCCTGGCTGGGATGGATGGCCATAGCACTGTCCACATCATCGTTCAGGATCTTCCGTCCCAGGGCGTCGCCATAGGCCAGCAAATCTGGAATGGCAGCCACATCGTCCATAGCGATGGGACGGGCCAGATCAATCTGAAACCGTCGGAAATCAAGGCCCTGGAAGAATGTTTTGACCAAGTGGACTTGCTGGTCATTGGCGCACTGTAAAAAAGCCCCGAACATGGGCATGAGCCACTGCCAGGGCCACCAATGGTTGGCCTTGTCCACGTTGAGAGCATGTGGTTCTCGGCCGGTGCCCAGACTGATTAATGTAGTCTCCAGAGGATCCCACCCCAGACAGAACTTCAGTTCGTAGGCGGCCAGGTAGCAGGGGTTAGCGTAGGAACCGATGCCTCCGTCGATATAACGGCTTTCCACAGCAGGGAAGTAGGTGGGCACTGCGCTCGAGGCTAGAACGGCCTTGGTCACCGGCCATTTCGCATAGGTCGGTTTCCATGGTTTGACAAAGCGGGTCCGGTTCTCTAGCAGGTCAAAGGTTGTGACGACCACATCAATACGTGGCGCATGGTCCCAGAAGTCGCCCATTGTCAGATCGCCCAGGTACTCGCGCAGTGCAGCAGCTAGCGGCTCAGAGGCATAGCGGTGACGTGTGAGTAGCCACAGGCGACTTCGCCAGGTCTGGGGGAAGACAGTATGGGCCAACCTTGTGTATAAGTCACACATATCAGCGCCGGAGAGCCCGGCGGCGATGCCTGCTGAAATGATGGCACCTGTGGATGTACCCGTTGCCAATCTGAAGACTTCGGAGGCAGTCTGGCCGAGGTAATCCTCGAGCACAGCGAGAGCGCGGGTCACCACAAGGCCCCGGATACCGCCACCGTCGATGGCGATAGCCACGTGTCTTCTAAAGGGCTTCATCGGCGCTCTCCCACTGTAATCACTTCCTTTTCCTGGCTGAACTGTAGCACAGAGCAGGAGGGATGCCAGGTGAGGCGCGGCAGGCTATACAAGAGTGGGCCCGCGGTTCATCGCAGGCCCATTTGGAGGGTGTCGGGGCGAGAGGATTTGAACCTCCGACCTCACGGACCCAAACCGTGCGCGCTAACCAAACTGCGCCACGCCCCGGACAGGTCCTTTTATACCTGGATTTACATACTCGTCAAGGCGCCCAGGACAGGCGCTGGCTCTCCCACTGCGGGAAGCTGGTGCCCAAATCCAGGATCTTCTGCGCCTCGGGCGAGCCAAGTTGCATGACGTAGATCCCCCAGTTCCCTCCCCGATTGCTGACAAAGGCCATCCTGGAGCCGTCCGGCGACCATGCTGGCAGACCTTCGTCCGTGGCTTCCCTGGTGAGCTGCTGTACACCCCCCTCTGGGCTGAGTAGGAACAGATCCCAGTTGCCAGTGACGTTGCTCATGTAAGCCATCAGGTTACCGGCGGGCGCCCAACTCACCGCGAGGTCATTTTCGCTGGCTGTCAATCGGGTGCCAGGTTGGTCATCATCGGGATTGTCCACAATAATCCCACACATGCCGTCAGCATCACAACCGGTGTAGGCTAACAGGCCACCACGCCCCCAGGCGGGCGCCCGTCCATTTGCCAGTCGCTGCGGCTCGCCGCTGCCGTCGGTGTTGGCGATGTAAATGGCCCAGGTTCCGTCGAGCTCAGTAACGGCAAAGGCCATCCGTTGACTGTCGGGCGAGAGGGTAGGCCACGCTTGTTGCCCGGGGTTAAGCAGCGTAAGCGGCACCCCTTCACCAGGTAGGATGAGCCGTAGAGAACCTGCTGCCCGATCCCGATAGACGAGTCGTCCGGTACCCCATTCCCAACTGGGTTGGTCCGCGTTCGTCGCCACGCGCACGATCTTGCCATCCGCGTAGAGCGCGTACAGATTGTAGCTGCCGGTGCCTGGATCGTACACGGTATATGCCAGCCGTCCCATGGAGAAACCAGCGATAGGCTGAGGCGTGAGGATTGGGAGCGTCCCGCTGATCGGGACCGGCGTGGCGATCAGACAGGTCTGAGCAGCTTCCGTATGTTTCTTTTCTAGCTGGGGGTCGGCAGCCATGCGAAGGGCCTTCGTATACTGGATTTCCGCTGGACATGCCTCCCCTTGAGTCATAAAGTAGTCCCCATAGGCCACCTGGGCACGGAAAAGGCGTTGGGCCACATCCTTATAGTCGGGAGCTATGGCGTAAAGCGCATTGAGACGCTCTATGCATGCCTCCCAATCTACCCCCCAGTAGCTGAGTGCATCGAGGTAACGCGCGGCGAGATTCCGTTGGGCGATGAGGTCAGCATCGAGAGGTCGCAGTGCAATAGCCTGATCCAGATAGGAGATCCCAACTTCCAGGAGGTCCTGCTCCAAGTACTGTTGTCCGGCGTGGTACAAACTCTCGAAGAGCATGTCCTCGACTACGTCCTGAGCATAGGTGGGATCCAGAGCACGGAGTTGGGTGAGAGTCCTGGCTGTGGCGACCCAATCCTGCTCGGCGTAGGAGCTCTGAGCCTGTTCAAAAAGCTGGTCAGCCAGGGACTGCGCGACCTCCAACGTCGGAGTGGGCTTGACCTCCAATCTGATGCGGGCTTCCGCCAATCCCTGTTGAGCAAGCGCATGATCAGGTTCGATCTCAAGCACATAGTTGAACTCAGCTATAGCTCGTTCCAAGTCTCCATCGTTAAGCGCCTGGATCCCTGTCTGATAGTGAGAGTCGATGGCTGCCGCTCTTCGCGCTTCCCGGTCCCTCTCCCCCATATAAACGCCCAGGTAAGCCGCCCCACCCATGGCACCCACGAACACGAGCACCGCCAGCGCGATAAGCGCCAGCCTCAGCCAAAGGCCTCGACGGGGCGAGGCTTCCGATTGTTCTGGCAATGCGGCACCGCAATGAGGGCACACAAGTACGGCCTGGTCGAGGGGTTCCCCGCAGGAGGGACATTTGACGATCATGAATCAGTCCCAGTGAAATTCCTCTAGTGCCAGACCGCCGACGAACTCGCGCAAGATGGAGTTCTCGGGGATCAGGTCACGGTCGATGGGTTGGAACCACTGTAAGAAAGCGAGCAGACGTTTCGCCTCGACCCACTGCCGCGAGTCAGGATCTACCTGCAACAGGAGAGGTTCGGCCAGGGGTTTGAGCGCTGCCAGCTCATACACCAATGCGGAGTTGAACATCACATCGGCATATTCCTGGTAGGGGAAGATGTATTGTTTCTCACCCCGGCGCACACTCTCCCAGCGCTGGAGGGTCTCCATAGCTGAGTAACCTCGCGTCCTGGCATCGCGTGTGATACGTCGGATCAGGCGAGTGTCGGTGGTGGGGACCCGGTTGTGTCGATCGAGGTTGAGCTGAGTGAGCGCCGAGACGTAGACCCGGAACACCGATTCGTCGGTCAGCGAATAGACCAGCCGGGGATTCAGCCCATGAATGCCCTCGACCAAAATGATCTGCTGTGGGTCCAGTTGGACAACCCGGCCTGGTTCCCGGCGTCCACTGATGAAGTTATAATGGGGAAGTTGGACCTCCTCACCCCGCAGAAGTGCCTGGAGTTGCTCGTTGAACAGAGCCAGGTCCAGGGCCTCCAGAGCCTCAAAGTTGTATTGGCCCGATGCATCCTTGGGGGTATCCTCACGGTTGACAAAGTAATTATCGAGCTCCAACGCGAATGGGCGAATCCCGTGAGCAAGAAGCTGGACGGCCAAGCGCTTGGCGAAGGTGGTCTTGCCCGATGAAGATGGGCCGGCAATCAGGACCAATCGAATATCACTCCGACGAGCAGCGATCTGCCGGGCGATGCCCGCGATGACCTGTTCGTGGAGCGCCTCGGAAACCAGGATGATCTCACGTGTGCGCCCACGTGCCAACGCTTGGTTGAGCCCCCCAACATTCTCCGTACCCAGTAGCCGGAGCCAATCACCATATTCACTGAAAATTCGCTTGAGCTGTGGCGACTGAACTGGCTCCTGCAACTGCGTAGGTCGGTGCCTCCTGGGGAACTGAAGGATGAATCCATCCTCCCAGCGCAGCAACCGGAAGTATTTCAGGTAGCCAGTGCTTGGCACCATGTAACCGTGGAAATAGTCTCGGTAGCCGTTGAGACCGTAGAGACGCAAGTAAGCCTTCCGCTTCCGATCCCGCCCCTCAAAGATGGCGACCTTATCGCTCTCCCCGCGTGCCTCGAAGATGCGGAGAGCCTCATCCAGGGGCACCATCTCCCGGATGATAGGCAGGTCGGCATCTACCAACCGCCGCATCTCCTGCTCCAGACGGTCAAGCTCCTCCTCGACAAATGGCCCACGATTACGTGCCTGACAGAAATACCCGCCGTAAGGGAGGGAATGGTCCACGTAGATCTCCGTCCCCGGGTAGAGATGATGAGCCGCGACCACCATCAGGAACGTCAGCGAGCGCCGGTAAATACGAACGCCGTCGGACTGTGAGAGATCAATGGGTTCGACCGAGGCATCTCGTTCAATGGGAAAGGTGAGCTCACGCAACTGACCATCCACCAGGGCTGCGATCAGGGGTACCTCCGGCGTCGGGAAAGCTGCCTTTAGGAAGGTCTCCAGGTTCGTCCCGACCGGCCCTTCAAAAGTCCTGCCGTCAGGTAATGTGATTTGGGCCGTCTCACGCGGCCTGCTGGGATAGACTGCTGGGTCGTTGGTCATACCTGTCGTTATCTTTCTCACGATGAATGTGCAGCAGCTTGCGAGTATACCTTGCCTCGATCATTTGTAAAGATTCTTGTCTCGAGCCATCGTCCACTCTTGAGGCAAGAGACCTAGAAGAGCACTGAGCTATTCCCGAAAATGTGCCGCATTCGTCAAGTCAGGTTCACAGCGCTATCGCGTCAGGCGCAATGCACACTTGCCCCCGAGGGACCCCATCCCCGGTTGAGTGACGGCGCAGCGGCGCCACCACCTTCCATAGCTCCAGGGCCAGGGGGATGAGGACGCCCACAGTTTCCGTTACGGCGTGCTCGTTGCAACGAGAAAATGCTCATCTCGGCATCAGATTGTGTTGGCGACCCTGGAAGGATGTCGGCGAGCGTATGGAAGGGACAAAAGAGTGTGGATAGGCGCACCATCGCCCATGGCTCGTACCGAGACAGAGCGATAGCTCTATGGGATTTTGGCTCCCTATAGCATCGCGAGAGCCAAGTGAGTGTGGCCTAATGGCGGTCAATGGACTGGAGAAGCCCTGAAACTGGAAGGAAGTTGGAAGGTGCAATCAGGGATTTGTCAGGGGGACGTAAACCGCATGAGGTTTAATAGAGATAGAAACGTCGAGAGGCCTGACGGGCTAGGTCAGGTGAGATTCAGCTATGCAAGATGAGGAGGTGAACCTTGATCCTTCGCGCTACCAGCCCGGTGCCGTTGTACCAACAGCTTTACTATCATCTGCGCCATGAGATTGAGAGCGGGTACTATAGGGTGGGCAGCCGACTTCCTTCGGAGCGTCAATTGGCGGCTGAGTATGGTATCAGCCGACTGACAGCCCGCAAGGCACTGCAGCTCTTGACCCTACATGGTTACATTGAGCCCCGGCAGGGAAAGGGGTCTTTCGTCACCACAGTCCATCCGCATCTCAAGGAGAAACAACAAGCCACACTGGCAAGGCCATGAACTGATATTCCAACCTGCTGGGAACAGACCACGCGGAGGAGGCCAGGGGATCCATGCCCCTTACACTCCTCCGTATTTTTGTCTCATGCCACGCGCCACTGGTAGCCCCAATTTCACTCGCCCTGCACCCGTCGATCTGGTGGGCAGCGTGCAAGTGCTACTCCGGTTTGAGCGGTGACAAGAGTACGATACCTGGGGCCAGCCCAGACCGCCGCTACTTACCAGTTTGCCACGCCCGCCCTTGCGACTCTCATGCCTCTCGTGGGACCACCCAGGCCACAGCCAGGGAGCCGGCAATGAAACCAATAGGTACGATCGCTCCGCATCTCTCTTGTCTGCACCCTGCTTCTCAGTAGAATGTTATCCATAAAGCACAATCCATCCGGTCCCGCCGAACGATTCGGCGGGACCGGCATGAAAGGACCTAGCAGGTGATTGATGACGTAGCGGCCGT
>CAZHBB010000012.1:23775-32016 GCA_964530185.1 uncultured Anaerolineales bacterium | reverse complement strand
TTCGGCGGGACCGGCATGAAAGGACCTAGCAGGTGATTGATGACGTAGCGGCCGTCATCCTGGCGGCAGGGGACTCACACCGCTTTGGGAAGCCCAAGCAGCTCCTCGACTGGGGTGGCCGTCCCCTGGTGACCCACATCGTGGACACAGCCTGGATGGCAGGATTCACCCACATCGCGGTGGTGGTCGGCGCAGCAGCGGGGACCGTCAAGGCGGCGCTTCATGACCGCCCGGTACATCTCATCCACAACTATCGTTGGCGCCAAGGACTGAGCAGCAGCGTCTATGCAGGGGTGATCGCACTTCCATCCCGGGCAGAGGCTGCCCTCTTCATCCCGGTTGATCAACCGCTCCTGACCCCTCACCTCCTGCGGGCGTTCGTAACCCAATGGAGGGCTGCCGGCAAGGGCATCGTGGTGCCCACCACACCTCAGGGAGAGCGCGGCACGCCGGTGCTGTTCGCGCGCCGCTACTTCGCAGAACTGGCCGGGCTGAGCGGCGACGTCGGAGGCCGGGCTCTCCTCAGCCGCCATCCCCAAGAGATCGCCTACCTGCCCGTCGAGGTTCCCTGGCTGCTGGCCGATGCGGACACGCCAAATGCCTACCAACGCCTACAGACGCTGGCACAGGCCCAGACAGACAGGTTGAGCAGCGAGGCGATGCAGGGGATCATCTGCGACATGGATGGGGTCCTCTGGCGGGCTCGCAGCCCTCTGCCAGGTCTACAGCGCTTCTTTGCCTGGCTTCACGAGACAGAGATCCCCTACATCCTAGCGACCAACAACTCCAGTCGCACGCCAGCACAATACGTCCAGAAACTCGCCGATATGGGCGTGGAGACCGACGTCAGCCATGTTCTCAACTCCGCTGTGGCTACGGCCCACTACATCGCCACCCAACAACCCGGTGCCACCGTCTACGCCATCGGCGACACCGGCGTATACCAGGCCCTGCGGCAGGCCGGACTGAGGTTGGTGACGGCAGAGGACGTCCAGCGGGTTGACTACGTGGTAGTAGGATGGGACCGCAAGCTCACCTGGGACAAACTGGCCCAGGCTACCCGCCTGATTCGGGCCGGCGGGACGTTCATCAGCACCAACCCAGACCGAACCTTTCCCATGGATGATTGGCTCGCGCCGGGCAACGGGGCCCAGATCAGCGCCCTGGAGACCGCAACCGATGCACGTCCCATCACCATTGGAAAGCCCGAGCCAGCCCTCTATCGTCAGGCGATGGAACGAATGCACAGCCGGCCAGAGCGCACCCTGGTCATCGGGGACCGGTTGGACACCGATATCCTGGGAGGACTTCGGCTGGGCATGCCCACAGCCCTTATGCTCACAGGTGTGACCAACCGGGCCGACCTGAAGCGTTCGCCCATCCGCCCCACAGCCGTCTTCGATGGGCTCGACGCACTGATAGCGGCGCTACGGTCAGCGAGCGATAGGAGATAAACTCATGACGGAGAAGACCAAAGACCGTGTCATCCGCCCCAACCTCTATGAGCTGGACCGCCAGGCATTGGAAGCCCTGGTGACCTCCTGGGGCGAGCCACGCTATCGCGCTCGTCAGATCTGGGAGTGGCTCTATCGACACCTGGTCACCACCCCACAGGAGATGACCTCGTTGCCCAAGGCCCTACGCAACCGCCTGGCCGAGAAGACCACGCTCTACGTGCCAACAGTGCTGGCGACCCAGGAGTCCCTGGACGGCGAGACCCGCAAGGACCTTCTGGAGATGGCCGACGGAGCCCAGGTGGAGGTGGTGCTGATGCGCTACATCGACCGCCGCACCGCGTGTATCTCCACCCAAGTGGGGTGTCCCATTGGGTGCAAGTTCTGTGCCACGGGACAGATGGGCTTCCAACGCAACCTGAGCACAGCGGAGATCGTGGCCCAGGTGTTACACTTCGCGCGGGAGCTGCAGGCCCAGGGCAATCGGCTGAGCAATGTAGTCTTCATGGGGATGGGCGAGCCCTTCCTAAACTACGAGGCAACCCTGAGAGCAATTCGCCGCCTGACGGACCCTCAGGGGCTGGGGCTAGGACAGCGCCGTATGACGGTGAGCACCGTGGGCATCGTGCCCGGCATCCTGCGCTTCGCCGACGAGGGGCTGCAGGTGAATCTGGCAGTCTCTCTGCACGCAGCCACTGACGAGGTACGCAGCCAGATCATGCCCATCAACCGCCGTTATGGGCTCGACGCCCTCTTCCGTGCGCTCCACACCTACATCGAGAAGACCCACCGCCAGGTGACCTTCGAATGGATCCTGATCGAGGGGGTGACGGATACGGAGCAACAAGCAACAGCATTGGCGGCGCGCGTAGCCGGTATGTTAGCGCACGTCAACCTGATTCCTCTCAACCCCACAGAAGCCTTTGACGGTGTCCCCTCCTCGCCCGAGCGTATCAGCCGTTTCACACAGATCCTGAGTCGGCACCATGTGCCATACACCCTTCGGCTGCGGCGAGGTCTCGACATTCAGGCCGGTTGTGGGCAGCTTCGGGCACGACAGAGCGCCGCGCAGCAAGTGTGAAGGCAACAGCTTGTCACCCTTCGCTTCCATGTTAGACTACTCCTGCTTTCTCGGGAGGAGACCATGGGGCAAGCGCTGTACCGCAAATGGCGCCCACAAACGTTCGACGACCTGATAGGACAAGAACACGTCGTGCAGACGCTGCGGTACGCCTTGCGCACCGGGCACATCCACCACGCCTACCTGCTGGCCGGCCCACGGGGCACGGGCAAGACCACCACCGCCCGCCTGATTGCCAAATCTGTCAATTGCCAGGCCCCCGCCGAGGAACGCCCCTGCAACCAGTGTGAGAGCTGCCAGGCCATCAACGAAGGACGATTCCTGGACCTGATCGAGATGGATGCCGCCTCCAACACAGGCGTGGACGACATCCGCAGCCTGCTAGAGAAGGTGGGATTCCGTCCAGCACAGGCCAGGTACAAGGTCTACGTCATCGACGAGGTCCACATGCTCTCCACCTCTGCCTTCAACGCATTGCTCAAGACGTTGGAAGAGCCACCGGAACACGTTATCTTCGTGTTAGCCACCACCGAGGTACACCGCATCCCAGAGACGATTCTCTCCCGATGCCAGCGCTTCGAGTTCCGCCGCATCCCTCTGCGCGAGATCGTCGACCGCCTGCAGCTCATCGCCCAGGCCGAGGGCATCCAGGCCGAGCCCGAGGCATTGGACCTGATCGGCCGCACGGCTACCGGTAGCATGCGCGATGCTATCAGCCTGCTGGATCAGTTAGCCGCATCGGGGACTATCACCGCCGACTACGTACGGCTGATGCTGGGCGCAGAGCGCCGCGAGGTCGTGCGCACACTCCTGCAGGCCTGGGTCGAGAAGGACTTGAAGCAAGGATTGGATATCATCAACCGTGCGATCGACGGGGGAGCAGACCCCAGGCAACTGGCACGGCAGACTGCTGACTACCTGCGCGGTCTGTTGCTCATGCGCATTGGGGCCGGGCAGACCTGGACCGAGCCTACTACAGAGGAACGTGCCGTCCTTGAGGATCTGGCGCGGCGGGCAGAGCCCAGGGCCCTCATCGACGCTATCCAACGCTTCAGCGAAGCGGCAAGCAAACAGCGAGCCGGATGGCAACCTCAGCTCCCGCTGGAGCTGGCGTTCGTGCGCTCCGTGCTGGGGGAGGAGAACCCAGCATCCACTCAACCCCGCACGCCGGCGGTGACACCAAGCTCGCGCTCAGGGAGAAAGGCTGCCCCAGCGCGCCGCCCTAAACGCGAGCGGGTTACTGCCACACGCACTGGACAGCCGCCATCTCAGGACAACGGCGGCAAACGAGCGGAGGAAACCTCTGTCTCCCAGGCCACGGCCCCCGCAACAACTGACAGGACATCGGACGCTCCCGCTGTTGCGGCGCTGCAAGCGGCGTGGCCTGAGGTCATCCGTAGTGTGCGACCGGTCTCTCTGGGGGCATTGCTCCGGGACGCGACGCCTGGTGGGTTGGATGACGAAGGACGCCTGGTGCTGGTCTTCCAGCACGAGTTCCATCGCGGCAGGGTCATGCAATCGGACAATCTCCGCGCTGTAGAACGGAGGCTGGCGGAGATCCTGAACCAACCGGCGATCGTCCGCTGTGTGCTGGCCGAAGAGTGGGAACCTCAACCGCCAGACAGACCGGCCTCTCCACCCTCATCTGGGGGTCTCACGCCGGAGGACGACGAGCTGATCCGACGGGCCCAGGAGGAACTGGGGGCTGTCCCTCGTGTCACTTCCTGAGGGCCAACCGATCGTATGTAACGCAGTCAACCATTGAGTTCATTTGAGGAGATACGATGTCCAAACGAAGGATGCCACGCGGAGCCATGTCCATGAACCCCAACAACCTGCTGCGGCAGGTGCAGAAGATGCAGGAGGAGATGGAGGCCATCCAACAGGAGGCCAACCAGGAGGAGATTAGTGTCTCTACAGGCGGGGGAGTAGTCAAACTGGTCATCAATGGCGCCCTCGAGGTAAAGAGCCTCGAGATCGACCCAGAGGTGGTGGATCCCGAGGATGTGGAGATGCTCCAGGACCTGATCCTCGCGGCCATCAACGAGGGGATCGAGAAGGCGCGCGCCATGGTGGCCTCGCGGATGTCGGCTCTGACCGGTGGGTTGAACATCCCTGGCCTTTAGGCCCGGCCTGACGTATTCTGAGAGAGTGAGAGTGTCATGACCACCGGCGCAGTTCCCCCTTCCGTCACCCGGCTGATCGAGACGTTCTCGCAGTTGCCGGGGATTGGCCCCAAGACTGCCTCACGGCTGGCCTTCTTCCTGCTACGGGGCAGGTCAGAGCTGGCGCTGCAGCTCGCCGAAGCTCTGGAGGAACTGGTGACCAAGACACAGTTCTGCTCCATCTGTTACAACGTCACGGAACAGGATCCTTGTCCTATCTGCGCCGACCCGACCCGAGACCACGGCCTGATCTGCGTCATCGAGGAGCCCATGGACCTGCTCTCGTTGGAACGCACCGAAAAGTACCACGGCGTCTATCACGTGCTCCACGGCGCCATCTCGCCGCTGGAGGGCATCTTCGCTGAGGACCTCAAGATCGCAGAGCTTGAGAGGCGCGTGCAAGAGCATGAGGTGCATGAGGTGATCCTGGCGACCAATCCCACCAGCGAGGGTGACTACACTGCCGCCTATCTGGTCCAGCGCCTGAAGCCCCTGGGGGTACGTATCACCCGCCTGGGCCGCGGTCTGCCGGTGGGTGGGGACCTTGAGTACGCTGATGCCACCACCCTGCTGAGGGCGCTTGAGTCCCGCCAGGAACTCTAACCGTTAAGATCTGACAGGCACCGATGGAAAACCACTGGTCACCCCCGCTCCGCACCGGCTGGATCGCCGGGCTGACGCTTACGGTGATCCTCATCGCCGCCGCGGTGGGGCTCACAGTACCAGTCGTCACCCGGCCGCCTTCGCTGCGAAGCTTCCTCTTAATCCTGGGAGCTTGTCTCTCCTTAGGGCTGGCCATTCGCGTGCTCTATCAGCTCTGGGGCCTCATCAACGCCGACTATGAGATGGACCGCAACGCCCTGACCATTCGCTGGGGGCCGGTGACACATCAGGTACCTATGGGCGCGGTACGCGCTGTAGTTCGAGGTAGCGACTTGACCGACCTGCACATCCTTCCCACGCTACGCTGGCCTGGCTACTTCCTGGCAGTTGGGAAAGCCCAGCTACAGCAGGAGGACAAACATCAGACGTTGGATCCTGTCCTCTTCTTTGCCACCCGGTCCCTTGCATCGCAGGTAGTCATCTGCACCGACGGGATGGCTTACGCAATCTCCCCGGCCGACCTGGAGGGTTTCCTTGCCGCCCTGCACGAACGGTTGGAGATGGGACCCACCCAGGACGTGGAACCTTACGCGACTCACCCGAAGTTCCTCGATTGGGAGATCTGGCGCGACCGTCTGGCGTTGGTGACTCTGGCGGGGAGCGTGACGGTGTTCATTGCCCTGCTCGGGTTTCTCTTCTGGCGTTATCCCAGCCTGCCACAAGAGGTGATCCTGCGGGTCACGCCGCAGGGTACCCCCCTGCTGACGGCTCCCCCGCGGCGCATTTTCTACTTCCCCATCCTGGGTGCCGCATCGCTGCTGGTCAACGTGACGCTGGGGTTCCTCCTCTATCACCGGGAGCGCCTGCTGGCCTATTTCCTTTGGATCGGCACCCTGGCCGCGATGATCACCCTGACTGCAGTGACGGTCTCGGTGCTCCGGATGCCATGAGGACGGGTCGGCGGTGGTAAGCTCCCCTAAGTCCCAACCAGAGCCTTTGTCCTCAGAGCCCAGATCCACGCTTACAGCATCTGTGTCCCCTGCCCCCTCCCAGCCCCACCCTATACGGCTGGTGGCCTTCGATCTGGACGGCACGCTGGTGGACCATGCCCTGCGGATGAGCATTGGGGTGCGTGAGGCCATCGCGCGCGCACTGCAGCAGGGCACGATCATCACCCTGGCGACAGGGCGCATGTTCTCCGCCACCGTCTCCTTTGCCCGCCAACTGGACATCCACGCCCCGCTCATCTGCTACCAGGGCGGCTGGATCCAGGCACCCGAGGGTGAAGTACTGCATCGGACCCCCTTGGGCGAGGATGAGGCTCACCTGGCGATCGAGTTGGGCCGCAGTCACGGGTGGCACACTGTGCTCTACGCTGAGGGGCAGCTTTACCTCGATAGCCTGCGGTATCCCATGAGCTATTACGAACGGCTTTTGGGCCCCGATCCTACCGTGGAACCCAGGCTGGAGGCCGTCCTGCAGGATCGCACCGCAGACAAGGTGCTTTTCGTCGCCGAGCCGGCCCAGATCGAGGCCATGGAGCGCGTGTTGCAAGCGTATTTTGGAGAGACGGCTGAGGTCATCCAATCTCACGCCGAGTTCATCGAGGTCGTTCCACCAGGCATCACCAAAGGGGCAGCCCTGGCGTGGCTGGCTGCCTATCTGGACATCCCCCGGGAGGCTGTCATGGCAGTCGGCGATCAGCGTAACGATCTCTCGATGATCGCGTGGGCGGGCGTCGGTGTGGCCATGGGGAACGCTGTCCCTGAAGTCAGAGCAGCAGCGGACTGGATTGCCCCCACCCTGGCCAAGGACGGGGCGGCTAAAGCCCTGGAGCGCTATGTGCTGGGCACATCACCTGTCACTCCAGGCCCAGACCGCGCGCCCTAGCGCACCAGGCTTCCTCCAGGAGGCATGCGGAGATGAGCGGAGCCGCGAAACCCCACAGGGACCATCCCATGGCCTCCCTGATCCCCGTCCTGTGGTTAGGAACCTGGCTGCGATTCTATCACCTGGGCTTCCAGTCCTTCTGGAACGACGAGGGTAACACTGCCCGCCTGGTAGAGCGCCCCCTGCGCTTGATCCTTGAAGGGGCCGCCGGTGACATCCACCCTCCGGGGTATTACCTTCTCCTCCACTACTGGCGGATGCTGGTCGGGACCTCGGAGTTCGCCCTACGCAGCTACTCAGCCCTCTGCGGCATCCTGATGGTGGCGGTGGTAGCGGCGGCTGTCCGGCTGGTGCTCGGCAACCCACATACCGGACTGCGGACGTCCTCCGCGTTGGGACCCGTGACGGCCTCAGCGCTTCTGGCAGCCGTGCACCCTCTGGCGGTCTACTACAGCCAGGAGGCCCGTATGTACGCCCAACTCAGCCTGTTCTCCGCGCTGACGCTGTGGCTGGGCGTTCGGATGGCACAAGCCCGAGCGAAGAGGGCATGGTGGAAGGGAGGTACACCCTGGGCCCTGGCCCTCTGCATAGCAGCCGGGCTCTACACCCAGTACACCTACGTCCTGGCGCTGGCGAGCCTGGACGCCGCCCTGGCTCTCGACTGGCTATGGCGTCCACCGCGGCGCCGATCGCCCATAAAGGCCTGGCTCCTGACGCATGGACTGGCCGCCGCGCTCTTTGCCCCCTGGGCGCCCATCGCAAGACGTGCGCTGGGCTGGACCCCGCCCGATCTGAGAGCCCAGGGCGCGCTGCAGGCAATGGGCAAGGCCCTGCTGGTGGGGGTCACCTACCCAGACCCGCTGCCACCCTGGGCCTGGGGCGCTGCAGCCCTGTTGCTCCTGGGGGCGCTCTGGGCCTCGCTGCGCGCACCCGGCGGCACACCACGGCGGCTGGTCCTGTGGGGGGCGTTGAGCATGGCCCTGCTTCCGCCTGCGCTGATCGCCGTGGCCGGCATCTACCGGCCAGCCTATCTCAAGTTCCTGATGAC
>CAZHBB010000012.1:0-23675 GCA_964530185.1 uncultured Anaerolineales bacterium | reverse complement strand
GGCTATCACCTGCCCGAAGGCACCTGGCAGCCTGGCGACATCGTGCCACTGACGCTCTTCTGGCAGGTGGGCCAGACTCCCCCGGAACGTCTGAAGGTCTTCGTCCATCTGCTCAGCGCCGAGGGTGCGTTGGTAGCCCAGGTGGATATGGAGCCGCAGGCAGGCACCTATCCCACCTCCCTCTGGCAGCCCGGCAGCTTCATTGTCGACCGCTATGGTATCGCCCTGCCACCCACGCTACCTCCTGGGACCTACACGCTGAAGATGGGGCTATATCGCCTCACAGGGGAGCGGCTGCCGGTCTTCGCAGCCGACGGCACTCCCCTCGGCGATGCAGTGATACTGCGACAGGTGCAGGTCACAACTGCGCCCTCACCGCTCCCCTAGCGCAGCCACACCCCCAACACCGAAGGCACCGGCACCAGCGAATCGATCTGGGGGCCATCCGCCACCCACAAGCCGGAGGAGGTGCCACCATCCAGGTTAAGTGCCACATCCAGCGCCAGATCAGAAGCCACAAGCCATCGACTGAGCATTGAGAGGGAGAGGAAGCCCCTGGGAGCTAATAGGATCAGGATCCGACCCGTACGATCCTGGGCGATCACCGTGCGCCGCGCGATCTGCCCCTCATCGTCCTCCGATGGATAGCCCGACGCGCCCCCAGGGCGCACCAGTAACGGGAAGCTCTGCAGGGCTTGCTGCAGGGGCTCCTCCGGGCGATAGGGCTGGTCGCGCAGCCAGCGCACAGTGGCCTGGCCGCTGGCATCTACCGCAAACATGCCGGCGAAGTCACCGTAGGGATGTCCGTAGACCGCGTCATCGCTGATAGTTAAACCTGTGACATACCAGTCCTCTGTGAAATAACCACCGTTACACACCACCTGTGCCCCCGTCTGGCGGGCCCAGACGCTTACCGGATAGGCCACGCCGGGGCTGTAGAGAACACGGAAGATCACTGCCCCCGGTTCCAGGCGCACGAGCGTCAGGCGCTCATCGCCGAAGTCAGTCGTCACCGAGATCTGACGCATCTCCACACCCGGATGCAATGTAGACCAGCCGGTATCCCGTGGAACGGGGGTCAGCGTGGGATAGGGCGTCGTGGTCACGATCGAGGGGGAGGGTGAGGTTGTTGGCGTGTCCGCCGTCAGCGGGACACACGCTGCTATCAGGCCCGCGAGCAGCACGAGAACCCAACAAGTCTGCAGCCGATATGCCTCCATAGCAGGAACTCAGGGGGTAAAAGCCGGGGCTGAGTGCGCCCCCGGGTTCATCGCGGCTCGCGGCTCTACCAGCCGCAACGACAGCGCCAGCGCCAGGGCATAGGCGAGGCCTGAGATGGCCAATAGCGAAGTAAACCCAAAACGCTCCACCACCAAGCCGCTTGCCATCCCAGCAAAACGCGCCAACCCAAAGAGTGTGTTGGTGAACGCCAGATAGAGCGGTCGTTCACCCTCAGGTGCCAGGTCAAGCAGATAGTTGATGATTCCCATCAGAGAAGCGGAGCTAAAGACACCCCCGGCCAGGAAGACCAACCCGAACGCCCACCCGAGACTCGTCACCGTCAGCCAACCCCTCCCGACGGTGTGGAGCGCGCCCAGCGCCAATGCCATCCCAGGAATTGTCAGCCCGACCGCGCTAGTGGCGATCAGCAGTAAGCGGTTACCGCGATGATCACTGAGGTGCCCCCAATAGAAGTTGGAAAGCAGGCCCGCCAGGGTGCGCATCCCTAGATAGGTACCGATGAAGGTCGCGGGGATCTCCAATTGCCGCTGGGCATAGACCACATAGAAGGGCTCAGCCCAACCGCCGAGGGTGAGCGCCAGCCGCAACAGCACATAGCGACGATAAGGCAGGTGATGCCTCAGAAGCCGCAGTCCGCGCTGTAACTGATGCGCCAACCGAAGGCGCTGCGTCCGCTGCTGTGGCCTGGTGACGACCTGGCTGGGTGGCTCGTCGATAAGCAGCCACGACCAGGCAGTCAGGACATAGAAGACAGCCGACAAAGCAAAGAAGAGCGCTGCATTACGCGGAAAGGTCAGCCCCCAGGGTTCACCCAGCAGGAAACTCACCACAGCGCTGCCCGCCAGCGCCGTCAACCCACCCCAGAACATCCGCTGACTGAAGAAAGCTCCCCTCCGCCGTGGCGGGATCACCTTGCCCACGACGTCCATAAAGGGCAGACTGACCAGGCCAACCCCCATGCTGAAGAGTGTCAGGGCCATAAGGAATATCACGATCAACGCGGTGCGCCCCACGGGCAGCCAGGCCACAGCCGCAGCCAACAGGAGCAACACAGCGCAACGGAAGATCGAGATGGTGCGGTAGAAAGGTAGAATGTAGGGCCGCCGCTCGACATAATCCGCCGCCACCAACTGTAACAGGAAAGAGGCCCCGAAGCGCAGGGGAGGGACCAGGCCAATGAGCACGTTCGAGGCGCCCAACTGGGCCAGGAACCAGGCCAGGACCGTCTGGGTGTCAAAAAAGACGTCGGCGATGCGGAAGAACGCACCGTTCAGGACACCCAGGGCAAAATTGCGCCGCAGGGATGCGCCCGATTGAGGGGACGGCGAGGGGGACCCAGCAAGGGAGTCGGCGGGGCTCATCCGCTGAACCTCGCCGACCTCTGATCGCGACACTTGAGAGACAGATCGCTCACTCATCCAGAGCCCAGGAGAGATCGAGCGCGTGCAACGCAGAGGGCAGGGGGTACCCTGTCTGCGGATCCCAGCCCATCATAGCGTAGTAATGCGTAAGTGCCTCGTCCAATTCCTTGGGATCCACCGGCTTCTCGGTCACCGAGCCGCTGACATGGGGGTGCGCCATTCGCTCCGGCAGGCGGTCGTCAGCCCGTGTCCAGCCGCAGCGCATGTTGAAGAGGCGCATCATCGTCAGATGACGCAGGCCTGTCCTGATCAATTCCCACTGGTTGGTATCCCAGCCCGTGACAGTGCGCACCAGGGCTACCTTCTGCTCCAGACTCCACGGCACGAACATGCACATGCCCATGGCATTGTCCAGCCAGCGCAAGCTCGCTGTCACCACATAGGCATAGACTTTGGAAGGATCAAGCTCGGTAGACGGGACTGGGTTGTAAACTCCCAGGCTCAGCCAGTTCTCACCAAGCTCCGCTTTATCAAGGCCCTCATCCCATATATTGTGCATGTGATCAGCCCCGGTGGGCGAGACGGCATAGCCCAACGCCTGACCATGCCGCGAACGGCACTCATGCATCGGCAGCGGCTGCCCATGCGTATTGATCACGAACTTCTCGGCCCCCTTGCCGATCTTGGCCGCCGCATAGTCCGTGCCCTCCGCCAGCAGATCTCCCAGGCCCTCACGCTCCGCAATGCGGCGGGTCATCTCCACCATGGCCTTGCCATTGCCAAAGCGTAGATCCAGCCCATCAGTGTCAGCCTTGGTCAATAGCCCGTTCTCAAAACACTCCATGGCGAAGCTCACTGCCATACCGGTGGAGATCGTGTCCAGGCCATAGGCGTTGCAGATCTCATGAGCCTTGGAAATAGCCCGTAGATCGTCCACCCCACAATTGGAGCCGAACGCGCCGATGGTCTCATACTCAGGGCCACCGTAGATTGGATCGACCTGATAGTCATCGTCGTTGACCTCAACCACCCGCTTACAGCGGATGGGACAAGCATAACAGCCACCGGTGTCAATCAAAATCGTATCATGCAGCGCCTCACCGCCGATCTTCTCGGCGCCTTCGAACTGGCCATCCTGGAAATTGCGGGTGGGCAGCTTTCCCTCTTTGTGAAGGCCCACTAGGCCCCCCGGCGTCCCCAGCTTGTGCATCTCCCAGGCATCCTCTTTCCAATGCTCCACCATGTAGCGGGCCAACTCGCGGACGCCCTCCGGATCTGCCACGGGTACCTTACCGCGCGCCCGGGCTACCACACACTTCAGGTTCTTGGACCCCATGACCGCGCCCATACCGGTGCGCCCAGCGGCGTGACGCAGGTCATTGATCACACAGGCGTAACGGACCATCTTCTCGCCCGAGGGGCCAATCATTGCGAGGCGGGCTGCCCGTTCCCCCAGCTCCTCCAGCACCGCCTGCTGACATTCGGCCGTCGTCATCCCCCACAGGTGTTTCGCCGGGCGAAGTTCCGCCTCACCATCGTGAAGCCACAGGTAGACTGGCTCAGGTGCGCGTCCCTTAAAGATCACCGCATCAAACCCAGCGCGCCGCATCTCCGCGCCGAAGAAGCCTCCTACATCTGCCTCACCGTAGCCTCCGTTCAACGGTGACTTCCCTCCTACAGCGCTACGTCCTGCCCCAGCCAGGGGGACTCCTGTCACGGTCCCGCCGGCAAAGATCAGCAAATTATCAGGCCCCAGCGGATCGGTATTGGGGGGAACCTCCTTAAGGAGATAATAAGCAACCAGGCCCGAGCCACCCAAGTACCGCCGGTAGAACAGTGCATCATGTTCCTCGACCGCCGTCGTCCCAGTCGTCAAGTCGACTCTCAGAACTTTACCGGTATATCCAGACATGGTCTCCTCCTGCTATTGGGATATTGCGTGATGATGACCTGATACAGACTCTGCGCCAGCCACAGCCGGGGCAATGATGCCAGGGCGCTCCTGCTACATAGCGCCAGAGTATAATTGGCCCAGTGGGTTTGTCAAAAGCTGGGGAGGATGACAGCCGCTCACCATGGTGTAAAAACGAGGGAAACTCCAAGGGCGCCTAGATGCACATCCCGATGATGAAGGGCAGGCACAGGCTGCGCCTGCCCTTCGACACGCTAAAAGGAGCACGCATTGCCCACCGGCTACATCCCGGCTACAATAGAGCAAAACCCAAACAATGAGGAGACGCCAGAGACCGATGAAGATCAAACTTAAGTTGGGCGGTATGCTCCGGCGCTATGTACCGGACGCCCCAGGTGATTCCGCCTACGAGATCGACCTACCCGTCGGCAGCACCGTCGCTGACGTCGCTCGGCATTTGGGCATTCCGGCGCGCGAGATACGCATCGCTTACGTGGATGGTCAGGCCCGCAGCGAGCTGTTTCGCCTCCATGATGGGGCAGAGGTGGGGTTCTTTCCACCTATCGGCGGTGGCTAGCAGGTTCACGGTGAACAGAGCTTGACATCCATCTTGGTTATGTGATAATGCGCAGAAAGCGATCAGTGCAACGGCTTTGATGGAGACGAGTAGACACAGGAGGGCTCTCAGCGAGTTCGGGAGGGTGTGAGCCGAACGGGCCAAATGTGTCGAAAATCCCTCCGGAGCCGCCCGCCGAAAGCATTGCAAGTAGACCGGGCCGGGACGCTCCCCGTTATCAGGAGCACGATGGTGTTGGCCATCGGTTGAGGGGCCCCGCCAATGCGGGGCAACCAGGGTGGTACCGCGAGAGCATCAAAGAAGAGCTCCCGTCCCTGAGGGGATGGGAGCTTTGTTTATGAGAAGGCATGATCAGGAGGCAGGGATGACATTCAAACCTGTGAGCACGCAAGTGAACTTTATCGCGATGGAACATGAGATCCTGGAGTTCTGGCAGCGGACGCAGGCCTTCCGCAAGCTCAACGAGCTGCGCCGCGACGGACCCCACTGGTCCTTCATCGACGGTCCTATCACGGCCAACAACCCCATGGGCGTCCACCACGGTTGGGGACGCACCTACAAGGACCTCTGGCAGCGTTTCTGGGCCATGCAGGGCCACAAGGAGCGCTATCAGAACGGGTTTGATTGCCAGGGGCTGTGGGTCGAGGTGGAGGTAGAGAAGGAGAAGGGCTTCCAGTCCAAACGCGACATCGAGGCCTATGGCCTGGCCCCCTTCGTGCGGGAGTGCAAGGCGCGCGTGCTGCGCCAGGCCGCCAAGCAAACCGAGCAGTCCATCCGGCTGGGCTACTGGATGGACTGGAACGACCCCGACACCCTGCGTGAGCTGGCCGACAAGCTGCTGGAGGATCCCCAGCAGGTGATCACGCTCCAGGGCCCGCAGGGGCCGGTCACCGACACCGTGGAACAGATCGTGGGACGGTTGGGCCTGCCCGAACTTGGCGGCTCCTATTTCACCTTCTCCACCGAGAACAACTACACCATCTGGACCTTCCTGAAGCGCGTGTGGGAGAAGGGCTGGCTCTACCGCGGTCACGACGTGATGCCATGGTGCCCGCGCTGTGAGACCGGCATCAGCCAGCACGAGATCGTCACCGATGGCTACCGCGAGCTGACTCACGCGGCTCCCGTCGTACGCTTCCCCCTGCGAGGCCGCGAGCGGGAGGCATTGCTGGTCTGGACCACCACCCCATGGACACTCACCAGCAACGTGGCCGCCGCTGTGGGGCCCGACCTGACCTACGTCAAAGTAAAAGCTGCGGACGGCTGGACCTACTATCTGGCCGAGGGCACACGGGAGTCCATCATCAAGGGATCAGCCCAGGTCCTCGAACGGCTCAAGGGCAACGAGATGCTCGGATGGACCTATGAGGGCCCCTTCGACGAGCTACCCGCTGTGCAGGAGGCCGGCGTGCCTGCCAAACACAGCATCATCCCCTGGGATGAGGTGGGTGAGGAGGAGGGCACCGGCATCGTACACATCGCCCCGGGCTGTGGTGCCGAGGACTTCGAGCTTGGTAAGGAATACGACCTGCCGGCGCCAGCCCCGCTCAACGAGGATGGCACCTTCATCGAGGGATTCGGCTGGCTGACCGGCCGTGACGTACACGAGGTGGCCGACGACATCTTCCAAAACCTGGAGGAGAAGGGCCTGCTCTACCGTGTAGACCCTTACACGCACCGTTACCCGGTCTGCTGGCGCTGTGGGACGCCGCTGGTCTTCCGACTGGTGGACGAGTGGTTCATCAATATGGGGCAACTCTACGACAAACCACGCGAGGAGCTGACGGAGGAGGAGAAAGCCGCCAGCCTGCGCTATCAGATCATGGATGTGGTGGATGAGATCCGCTGGATCCCCGAGTTCGGTTACGCGCGTGAGATGGACTGGCTGCGCAACATGCAGGACTGGATGATCTCCAAGAAGCGCTACTGGGGCCTGGCGCTCCCTATCTGGGTCTGTGACGATCCCGCCTGCGGGCACTTTGAGGTCATCGGCGACGAGGAGGAGTTACGCCAGCGCGCTGTGGAGGGCTGGGAGACCTTTGAGGGCCACACGCCCCACCGGCCCTTTGTCGACGCGGTCAAAATCACCTGCCCCAAGTGCGGTAACACAATGACGCGCATCGCCGATGTGGGGAATCCCTGGCTTGACGCAGGCAGCGTCGCCTACTCCACACTGCAATATCGCACCAATCGCGAGTACTGGGCCCAGTGGTTCCCGGCCGACTGGATCAGCGAGTCTTTCCCCGGACAGTTCCGCAACTGGTTCTACAGCCTGATCACCATGAGCACAGTATTCGAGAACCGGGCTCCTACCAAAGTGATCCACGGCTACGCGACGCTATATGCCGAGGATGGGCGGCCAATGCACAAGTCATGGGGCAACGCCATCTGGTTTGACGATGCCGCCGAGACCATGGGCGTTGACACCATGCGCTGGCTCTACGTCAACCAGCGGCTGGACCAGAACCTGCTCTTTGGCTACAAGCGAGCCGATGAGACCCGTCGCCGTTTCTTGATCCCGCTGTGGAACGTCTACGCCTTCTTCGTTACCTACGCTCGCATCGACGAGTGGACTCCACCGGCTGCCTTGTGCAGACATCCCTCACGATTGGACGAGGGGCGGCCCCAACTCGACAAGCCCTGGACCGAGGGAGCCGTTCCCACCGTGCTCGACCGCTGGATCATCGCCCGACTGCGAGAGACCATCGCGGAGATGACCCGCGATGGTTACCAGGAGTACATCCCCATCCGGATCGCCCAGCCGGCCGAGGCCTTCCTGGAGGACCTGAGCACCTGGTACGTGCGCCGCAGCCGCCGTCGCTTCTGGGCCGCACGCGGCGAGAGCCTGAACACTGACGTCGACAAGGCCGCGGCCTACCAGACGCTCTACACTGTGTTGGTCAATTTCATCAAGGCCCTGGCGCCCGCTCTGCCCTTCATCACCGAGACCATGTACCAGAACCTGGTGCGCACCGTCGATGAGGCCGCACCGGAGAGCATCCACCACTGTCTGTGGCCAGAGGTCGCGCCTCTGGATGAGGAGGAACAGCGGCTGGTGAGAGCCATGGATGCGGTTCGTCAGGCCGCGACCCTGGGCCATTCCGTGCGCTCCTCCAACAACATCAAAGTGCGCCAGCCGCTCTCCAAGGCGCTCATCGCCACCGATCCACGCCACCGCGCCGAGCTGAGCCAGTTACTGGATCTGCTGGCCGACGAGCTCAACGTCAAGGAGATCACCTTTGTGGAGGAGGAGAGTGAGTTGGTGACCTATCGGCTCTTGCCGGTGAACCGCGTCCTAGGGCCCAAGTTTGGACGACGCTTCCCCCTGGTACGTAAAGCGCTGGCCTCCCTCGACGCTGGCCAGGCGGTGGTCACGCTCAAGGCGGGGCACCCCCTCCATCTCACCCTCGAGGATGGGTCCGAGGTCACGCTGGCACCCGAGGAGGTGCTGATCCAGAGCCACGCGCGCGAGGGCTTCGGTGTCGCGGGTGAGGGTGGACTGGTGATCGCCCTGGACACCACCATCACCCCGGAACTAGCACAGGAAGGTCTGGCACGGGAGATCGTACGCCGTGTACAGGAGCTGCGCAAGCAGGCCGACTATCAGCTCACCGACCGCATCCTGGTCTACTACGAGGCCGACGAGGCCCTGCAAGAGGCCATTGAGGCCCATCGCCAGGCAATCGCCACCGAGGTGCTGGCCGATGACCTCATCGCCACCGCCAATCCCACCGGAGACATCACCCTGGAGGATACCGTCGATGGACACAGAGTCCGGCTCGCGATCCGGCGAGCCGACCGCCCCGACGGGAGCTGATCCATACATCATGACATCACGATAGGAGCAGAACAAGCACATTATGGCAGAGAAACTCGACGCACTCAAGAGACACCTAGCAAAGGTGATTGACCTACGCGCGGCGGCCGCCGTACTGGGCTGGGATCAAGAGGTCTACATGCCCGAAATGGGCCTCCGGAGCCGGGCCAACCAACTGGCGACGCTGAGCACGATAGCCCACGAGATCTTCACCGCCGACGAAACAGCACGCCTACTGGAAGCTGCCGAGGAGGAGGTAGCAGGGTTAGACTACGACAGTGACGAGACCAGCCTGGTGCGCGTGACCCGCCGCGATTTCGATCAGGCCACTAAAATCCCTACCTCGCTGGTGGCGCGGGAGAGCAAGGCCACCTCAGAGGGATTTGCCGCATGGCATCAGGCGAGGCAGGCCGACGACTACACCATCTTCGCGCCCCACCTGGAAGAGATCGTCGCCATCCAGCGGGAGAAGGCGGAGTACCTGGGTTACCAGGCCCATCCATACGATGCGCTGCTGGATCTCTACGAACCGGACATGACTACCGCCAAAGTCACAGCGCTGTTCGAGGAACTCAAAGCGGGGCTGGTACCGTTGGTACAGGCCATTGCCCAGGCCGAACAGGTGGACGACACCTTCCTGCGGGAGCCCCGGTACGATCAGCAGAAGCAGTGGGATTTCACCCTGGTGCTCCTGCGCGACCTGGGCTACGACTTCCGACGTGGACGGCAGGACCGTGCCCCCCATCCTTTCACCACAAACTTCGGGAATTCCGATGTACGTGTGACCACTCGACTGCACGAGTACCGTCCGCAGGCAGCGATCTTCGGCACCATCCATGAGTGCGGGCACGCCCTCTACGAACTGGGAAGCCCGGATGCCTTTGAGCGCACCCCGCTGGCTGGGGGCGCCACGCTGGGCCTGCACGAATCACAGTCACGCCTTTGGGAGAACCAGGTGGGACGCAGTCTGGCCTTCTGGCAACACTACTTCCCCATCTTCCGTGCCTTTTTCCCGGACCAACTTGAAGGTGTCACGCTGCCGGAGTTCCATCGTGCCATCAACAAGGTCGAGCCCTCACTCATCCGGGTGGAGGCTGACGAGGTCACTTACAACCTGCACATCTTCATCCGCTTCGAGCTCGAGCAGGCCCTGATCGCAGGGGATCTGTCGGTGGCCGACATCCCTGAGGCATGGAATGCCAAATATCAGGCCTACCTGGGCATCACACCGCCCAGTGATGCCGACGGCTGTCTGCAGGACATCCACTGGTCGCACGGCACCATTGGTTACTTCCCCACCTACACCCTGGGCAACCTGATGGCAGCCCAGATCTTCGACCAGGCACAGCGTGAAATACCAGACCTGGAGACTCAGTTCGCACAGGGCGAATTCGAAACGCTTTTGGCGTGGTTGCGCGAACACGTCCACCGCCACGGGCAGAAATTCACGGCCCCAGAGCTGCTGGAGCGCGAGTTCGGCACAGAAATCAGCGCCCACCCCCTGGTAAGGTACCTGAAGGAGAAATACACGGCCCTCTATCAACTCTAGGTTGGTCTGCCGCCGGTCCAGACTACCCGTATTGACCGCGCTGCAGGGTTAGCTACACCCTGAATCTAGCTCAAGAAAGGCCCTCGATACCTCCCCACGAGTTATGCAATTCGTGGGGAGGTAATGTCCTGGAGCCGCACGGCGGTGCGATGAGACTACGCTGCCGTCACACCTCCCAACAAAAATCCTCCTCTTTCTCCTGTCTTGATAGGGGGAGAAAAAGAGCTGGGGGAACGAGGGCTCCACGATGTGCGCCGCGGCGGAGGCATTATACAGCGACGGTTGTAAACCATGACACCCAACGTTGAGACGTGACCGTTGGGACGTAGTCGCGTCTGACAAATTACACTTGTCGGGTACATCCGGCACGACTACACTTAGAGAAAATGGACCCAGATTTAAGGAGAAACCATGAGCGTCTTGGACGAAGTCAGTCAGATCTATGATCAGTTAGTCGCCTGGCGACGAGACTTTCACATGCACCCCGAGTTGGGATTGGATACCGAGCGCACCGCAGGGATCGTGGCAGCCAAACTACGGGCACTGGGCTTTGAAGTTCAGGAGGGCATCGCGGGTCACGGTGTGATTGGTGTCCTGGAGAACGGCTCCGGACCGGTCATCATGACCCGGGTGGACATGGACGCCCTTCCCATCCAAGAGGAGAACCCAGTACCTTACGCTTCGCAGATACCCGGCCGCATGCATGCATGCGGCCACGACGCCCACACGGCCATGGGGCTGGGCATCGCCACCCTGATGGCCGAGAGGCGTGATACCTGGCAGGGCACCCTGAAGATGATCTTCCAGCCTGGCGAGGAGGGGGACAACGGCGCGGAGATCATGGTGCGGGAGGGCGCGTTGGAGAACCCGCGTCCGGAGAAAGCACTGGCGCTCCACGTATGGAACCACATGCGCTTCGGCAAGGTCGCCGCCACGGTAGGTCCGATAATGGCCGCTGCCGAGGCCTGGAAGGCCACGATCTGGGGCAAGGGTGGGCACGGCGCGGTGCCCGAGAAGACAGTGGACCCCATTGTCACCGCGGCGCTCACCATCACGGCGCTGCAGACCATCATCAGTCGCAACGTAGGGGGGCTGGAGACCGCGGTGGTCAGCGTCGGCGCCATCCACAGCGGCGAGGCCTTCAACGTCATCCCCGACACTGCGGAGCTGCGCGGGACTGTGCGCACCTTCACCCCTGAGGTCCGACAGCGGGTGCTGAAACGCCTGCACGAGGTGGTGGAGACCACAGCCACCATGATGGGCGCCCGCACCGACCTGGAGCTGATGGCCCTCACGCCGGCTCTGGTCAATGACCCCGAGGTCACGGCACTGGTGCAGGAGGTGATCAAGGATGTGCTGGGGCCTGACACCCTGGCCGCCGAGGTGCGCACCATGGGCAGCGAGGATGCGGCCTTCTTCTTCCAGGAGGTGCCAGGCTGTTACATCTTCGTTGGATCGGGTCCCGAGGACTACGAGGATCGTCCCCACCACAGCCCCCATTTTGACATCGACGAGCGGGCGATGCGTCACGGCGTCGCCGTCATGATTGAGGCACTACGGCGCATGATGCCACCCACGGGAGCCTGAAGCCCATGCCGCAACAGGGACCGCTGCGCTGGCTGGACGGCAAGGGATGGTTGATCCTCGTAGGCGGGGGGGAGATCGCCTATGGAGAGACGGATCCAATCGATGCCAACCTGTTGAGTATTACGAACCTCGACCGGCCCATCGTGGTCCTGATGGCGGAGGGGGCCCGCACCCAGGCCGAGGCTGTGCTGGAGCATTACATTGCCCTGGGCGGCCCTGGCGGCGAGGCCTTCACGTTCGACCTCCTGAGCCGGACGCAACTGGACGCGCCCTCGTTTCTTGACCTCCTCCGGGAGGCCGGCATCCTCTATCTGGGCGGTGAGAACCCGCTGCCGCTATCTGGCAACCTGCTGAACACTCAGGCCTTTCGCCAGATCGTCGAGGGGTTCAGCAGCCTCCAGGGCCTCACCCTGGTCGGCGTCGGGGCAGGCGCTGCCGCGCTGGGTCGTTGGGTCTTTTCGCCCGAGCCGCCCTACGCACAGGCTCCAGGACTGGGGTTTCTGATGAACGCTGTGGTCGTACCGCACTTCACGCGCACCGAGGACTCGCTGATCCTGCGAAGCCTGCCTCGGATCGCCCCTGACCTCCTTGGCCTGGGGATCCCCGATGGCGCAGCTCTGGCATTGGGACCCGATGGGCAAGTCGAACAGTGGGGCACCGGTCAGATCACTGCCGTTGTGGCTGCCACCGGGGATGAGACGTTCGACGACACTTGGGAGGACGAAAGCGAGGCTTATGATTGAACCGAGCGTGGTAATACGCATTGGAGGCGAGGGAGGGACGGGGACGATCACCCTGGGCGATCTCTTTACCCGCATTGCCGCTCACTCCGGCCTGGAGATTTACAGCTTTCGCACCTATCCCGCTGAAGTCCGCGGCGGGCAGGTGATGTACCAGACCCGGCTGGGCATCCAGCGGGTAATGACGGAAGGCGATGAGGCCAATGTGCTGGTGGCAATGAACCAGCAGGCATGGGAGGAGGAGCATCAGGACCTGTCCCGTCAGGCTGCCATAATCTACGAGGCTGGCCTGACCATCCCCGAAGGTCCCGGTTACCACTACGCGATCCCCGCCGAATCGATCTCGCAGCGCCTGGATTGGCCCCGAGGCAGAAACTTCGTCTTCTTGGGGGCCCTGTTGTGGTTCTTCGGCTTCGACCTGGCGCTGGCCGAGTCCCTGATCCGGCAACGTATGCATCGCCACGCCGAGTCCCTAGACCGAAACCTGGCGGCCCTGCAACAGGGCTATCATTTTGCCCGCACCACCCACCCGGCTCCCTTTCCCTATACCTTGCCATTGCCCACGCAGACCGAGCCACGCATCCTGCTTTCGGGCGCCGACGCAATGGCACTGGGGGCGTTGGCGGCGGGATGTGACTTCTACGCTGGCTATCCTATCACTCCTGCCACACCGGTTATGGAGTCCATGGCCCGCTACCTGCCGGCCTTTGGCGGGGTATTGGTACAGGCCGAGGATGAGATCGCAGCGGTCAATATGGCCCTTGGCGCATCCTTCGCCGGCCGTCGCGCCATGACCGCCACGTCCGGACCTGGCCTCTCGCTGATGATCGAGACGCTGGGGCTGGCCAGTATGGCTGAGCTACCGCTGGTGCTGATCAATGTGCAGCGGGCCGGCCCTTCTACCGGCCTGCCCACTAAGAGCTCCCAGGGAGACCTCTTTCTCTCGCTCTATGGCGGACACGGCGATGCGCCGCGCTTCGTGCTGGCACCCGACTCGGTCAAGGATAGCTACTTTCAGACCATCTACGCCTTCAGCTTGGCTGAGCGCTTCCAGATGCCGGTCATCGTCCTCTCAGATCAGGCGATGGCCTCCCGTCAGGAGACGACACCCAGACCGGGCGCGCCCTGGGACGGGCCGCTCGAACGTCTGGTCGCCTCGGGGGAGGACCTGGACCAGGACTACCGCCGCTATCGTTACACTGACTCTGGCATTTCGCCCTTGACCCACCCAGGCACTCCCGGTGGAATGTATCTGGCGGAGAGCCTGGAGCACGATGAGTACGGCCACCCTGATCAGACGCCTGAGAACCACCAGCGGATGATGCAGAAACGTGCCCACAAGGTCGAAACAGCACGCCGGCTGCTGGCTAACTGGCGCATGACCTCGCGCCGTTGGGGCGACCGGGGTGCCCCCTTTGGCATCATCGGCTGGGGTAGCACACGCGGCGCCGTGCGCGAGGCCATGAAACGCATCCAGGCTCATGGCATCCCCATTGAGGCTATCTATCCACACACTCTGCTCCCCATGCCCGACCAGGCGATGGTAGATTTCATCGCCACCAAGCAAGCTATCCTGGTGCCAGAGCTCAACTTCTCTGGGCAGTTCGGTCGCATGATAGAACACCGTTATTACCGTGAGTTGGACGAGCGCCATGTGCGCATTTACCAGCAGAAGAAGGAACAGGGGGTCCCATTCAAGATCCGCGAGATCTACGACGGCGTGATGGCCATGCTCGACGAGGAACGACGCCAGTGGGAGCAGAACCAGGGACGACTTGCCCCAGTCTACCACCGGGTGCAGCAGCTCCGCGCTCAGACCCGACCCAGCGAGGACCGCAATGAGCACAGTGAACGCGAATGAGTACAAGAGCCAAGTTAAGCCCATCTGGTGCCCGGGCTGTGGTGACTACGCCGTCCTGACGGCGCTGTTGCGTGCGTTTGCCACCCTGCAGCTCCCCAAGGAAGACATCGCCATCGCCTCCGGCATCGGGTGCTCCAGCCGCTTTCCTGCCTTTGTCGACACCTACGGCATCCACGGGGTCCACGGCCGCGCGTTGCCACTGGCCACGGGCATCAAACTGGGACGCCCCGAGACCACCGTCATCGCTGTAGGCGGTGATGGCGACGGCTTCAGCATCGGCGGCGGGCACATCCCCCATGCCGCCCGCCGCAACATCGACATCACCTATATCGTCATGGACAATAATGTGTATGGCATGACCAAGGGACAGCCCTCTCCCACCACACCGCTGGGCACGGTGGGCAAGGCCTCGCCATACGGCTCGCAGGAGCAACCGCTCAACCCGTTGCTGATGGCGCTGAGCTACAACGTCTCGTTCGTGGCCCGCTGCTTCTCGGGCCGGCCCCGGGAGATGAGTCAGGTCTTCGTCCAGGCCCTGCGTCATCCAGGCTTTGCCCTGATTCAGGTGCTCAGCCCGTGCGTGACCTTCTTCAATACCTACGATCATTACCGACGGCTCACCCGCCCTCTGCCGGCGGACCATGACCCTGCCGACCGGCTGAAGGCCATGGCCCTGGCGATGGAAACTGAGCCCCTGTACCTGGGCCTCTTCTACCAGGACGTAGATCGTCCCACCTATGAGGCCCGGCTGCATGAGGTACGCGACCAGGCCCCGCGTCTGACGCTGGACGCCATCTTCGAGCAGCTACGCTGTTAGCCAAGAAAGGATAGATCCCCTCCATGGAGCATCCCACCATGCCTCTCCACAACCACGATCCCTCACCGGAGGCGATCCGTCTGGTGGCCTGCGATGTCGACGGCACGCTGGCCAACCCTGCGGGCGAGATCAGCCCTTACACCCGCCAAGTGCTATGCACGCTCCACAGCCATGGGATAGAGGTTGCGTTGGTTACCGGCCTGAACCCGTGGGTCGTCCGACGCTACATCACCGCCATTGGCCCCTGGATGCTGGCCATCAGCCTCAACGGCACCTTCGCCCTGCGGGACGACACCATCACCGACCGCCTGCTCCTGGATATCGACGTGGCACGGCAGGCCACCGAGGTCATAGTGCGAGAGGGATACGTGCCTCTGGTCTTCGGGGAGGATCTCATCACGCGTTATCTGCCTGCCTCGGAGGAGGGCATGCAGGAGGTCAGACGGTTGATGGAGGAGCGACCCTATCAGCCCTATCAGCAGGTAGACCAAGGCACCGAGCTCTTCAGCGTGCTCCCCGCCCAGGTCTCTGTTTGCGAGACGCTAGAGCGCGCCGAGCGGCTCTACCCTCTACTGGCCCACACCCTGGGCACGAAGGCTTACGTGGTGCTACAGCCCGGTCCCCGCAGTTGGGTGGAGGTCAACCATCCCCGGGCCCACAAGCACGAGGCACTATTGCACCTGGCACACCACCTGGGGATCGACGCACAAGGGGTCCTCTACTTCGGCGACAACCTGAACGATCTACCGGTCTTCGAACGGCTGCCCTACACGGTGGCAATGGCTAACGCCAGGCCCGAGGTCAAAGCCCGGGCCTGGCGTCATGCGCCCTCCAACGCCGAGGATGGCGTCGCACGGTTCCTGGCGCGCTTCTTTGCGCTGGAGGGCAACGCCCTGCCCTGCAAAGCAGGGTAACTGCTCCTCGAAAAGCAGAACTCTCCGCGGTTTCGTCTCAGACACCGCGCAGACGAGCCCCCACCTGACGCTCCACGTATTTGAGGATGCGTTTGCGGAGCTTGGTCACGTCCCGCTCTGACAGCGATCGGTTAGGGGCCTGATAGGTCAGGGCAAAGGCCAGGCTCTTTTTGCCCTCGCCCACCTGCTCACCGCGGTAGACATCGAACAACACAGCCTGCGTCACCAGTGGGCGTCCTCCCTCCAGGATCGCACGTTGCACCGCCAACGCCGGTGTGGTCTCGTCCACCACCAAAGCCAGGTCCTCACGCACCGGCGCATAGGGTGAGAGCTTGCCCACCGTCTTCTCCACCGCAGCAAGCTCGGCTGCCGGCCACAGGACTTCCAGGTCCCACTCCAAAGCCAGCACTGGATTGGCAGGCAGGTCGAACGCCTCACACACCAACGGATGGAGCTCGCCCAACACGCCCAACATCTGTCCATCCAGCGCGACCTGCGCACAGCGTCCCGGGTGGAAGGAGGGATGCGAGCCTCGTGTCCAATCCACCCGCTCTGCCAGGCTCAAACGCGCCAGCAGTGCGTCGACGATTCCTTTGAGATCGAAGTAGTCCATAGGGCCGGTGGCCTGCGGCTCTTCCTGCCACCAGCGCGGACGCCGGACCCCTGTCAGCAGAACACTGAGGTGTCGGGGTTCGGCGACCCCAGTCTCGCCCTTTTGCGCATCAGGCGCTCCCGACTTGAAATAGATGTGGCCAATCTCAAAGATAGCGATCCTGTCCAGATAGCGCAGGTTCGACCACGCAGTGCGCAGTGCACCGGGCAGCAGCGTGCGCCGCATCTGCGAGCGTTCAGGCGACAAGTAGTTCTGCAGGCGGACCGGCTCGCCAGGCAAGGTCAGCGCCTTTCCCTCCTTCGGATGGAGACGCTCCTCATCCTGAGGGTCGATCAGCGAATAGGTGATCACCTCATCCAGCCCCAGGCCCACCAGGATGTCACGCAGGCGCTCCTCCCACTCCAGTGGACGGTTACGCCGCAGCGGCGGCAACGGCTCATCGATCAGGGTGACCGGAAAGCGGTCATAACCCCAGATGCGCGCCACTTCCTCCACCAGATCCGCCTCGCGCCTCACATCCTGACGATAGGTAGGCGCGATCACCGACCAGGGGATCTGCTCCGACACAACCTCGAATTCCAGGGCCGTGAAGATGCGCCGCTGCTCATCCGGCGGGATCTCCACGCCTAACAGGCGAGTGGCCTCCGCAGGACGGTAGGAGAGGACTACCTGCTCCGGGCGGCCGGGGTAGACATCGGCCACCACCGGCTCAACCGTCCCCCCGGCCAGCGTCACCATCAGCTCAGCAGCTCGCGCCGCAGCGATCAGGGCTATCTCGGGATCCACCCGCTTGCCGAAGCGCGCCGAGGCCTCGGTGTGTAGCCGTAGCCGCTGGCTTGTGCGGCGGATATTCAGGAAGTCGAAGTTCGCCGCCTCGAGCAACACGTCCTGGGTGGTATCCAACACCTCGCTCTCCAGCCCACCCATCACGCCAGCGATAGCGATAGGACCACCGCCGTCGGTGATCAACAGCATCTCCCCGTCAAAGGTGCGCAGCTCCCCATCCAGCGTGGCCATCTGCTCACCGGGTCTGGCGCGGCGCACAATGATGGCGGGTATCGCTTCGCCCTCCCGAGGGCGCAGCACCGCATAGTCAAACGCATGGAGCGGTTCCCCCAGCTCCAGCATGACGTAGTTGGTGATGTCCACGATGTTGTTGATGGGGCGCATCCCCGCCCGCCTCAGACGCATCTGCATCCACAGGGGCGAGGGCCCCACCTCGATCTGTCTGATCAGCGTCGCGGTATAGCGTGGGCACAGGTCGGGATCCGCGATCTCCAGGTCGATGAAGTCGGCCCGGGGCACTGGCTTCAACCCCAGCCGGTCGACGGCCCCCATGGGGGTACGCCGTAGAGGACGGTTGAAGAGAGCCGCCACCTCACGGGCGATGCCGAAAACCGACTGCAGGTGACCAAACGGTCCCTTGATATCGAAGTTGAGCACGTAATCCCCCAGTACCTCCACCAGGGGCACGCCCACCGGCGTGTCGTCGGGCAGATAGAGGATGTCCTCCGCCTCCTCCGATAGCCCCAACTCTTTCTCCGAACAGACCATGGCCCGCGAAGGCTCTCCACGGATCTTGGCCTGCTTGAGGCGCGCCTTGATCCATCCCTCCCGGTGCCCGTCATAGAGGATCGCACCGTGCCAGGCAAAGGCCACCTTCAGGCTCAAGCCCTGCTCCCCCTTGCGGGCGCAGAGACTGGGCGCGCCGGTGACCACGACCTCGGTCTGCGCCCCACCGTAGTTGACCTCTGCCAGCACCAGGCGATCGGCGTTGGGGTGGGGATAGACCGCTACCACCTCACCCGTGATGACCTTACCGGGGTCCCAGGGTAGCTCCGCCTCAGGGTAGCCAATCGCCTCAACCCCCTCGATCTCCAGCCCGGCCAGATCCAGCCGTTCACGCAACGTACCAATCGCCAGGTCTTTGACCTCGACGTATTCATTGAGCCAGGATAACGGAATCTTCATACTTCTCTCCCTTAGAACTGACGTAGGAACCGCAGATCGTTGCCGTAGAAGAGACGGATATCCTCCACGCCCACCTTCTGCATCGCGGGGCGTTCCACCCCGAAGCCGAAGGCGAAGCCACTCCACTTCTCCGGGTCATAACCACCGTTCTGGAGCACCACGGGGTGGACCATGCCGGCCCCAGCGATCTCCAGCCAACCCGAATATTTGCAGACGGGACAGCCCTTACCATGGCACAGGATACACTCCGTGTCCACCTCGATGCTGGGTTCCGTGAAAGGGAAGTAGGAACCCCGCACCCGCACCCGGCGGTCCTCACCGTAGTACATGCGCGAGAACTGTGTCACGGTGCCGATGAGATCGGTCATCGTGATGCTCGGCCCCACCGCCAACCCCTCTACCTGATAGAACTGGTGCTCGGAGCGCACGGTAATCTGCTCGTAGCGGTAGCATTTACCGGGCAGGATCACGCGGATCGGCTCTGGATAACGCTCACGCATGACACGAATCTGACCAGGGGAGGTGTGGGTGCGCAACAGACGACGCGCCGCGGTCTCATCCCCCTCCGCGACCCAGAAAGTGTCCCACATGTCGCGTGCAGGGTGATACTCAGGGATATTCAGCAGGTCGAAGTTATAGGCCTCCAGCTCCACATCCGGCGCCTCGTAGATCTCGAACCCCATACGGGTGAAGATGGCGTAGATCTCACGCAGGGTCTGCGTGGTGAGGTGCAGGTGCCCGGGCACGACGGGACGGCCAGGCAACGTGACGTCGATGGCCTCTTCCTGCAACCGCTGGGCCAGCTCCTGATCGCGCACCTCGCGACGACGCGACTCGAAAGCCTCCTGCAGCAACTGTTTCACCTCATTGACACGGCGTCCAAAGGCTGGGCGATCCTCTTTGGGGAGGCTACCCACCTGGCGCGCCATCAGCGTGATACGCCCCTTACGGCCCAGGTAGCGGTCCTCCCAGGCGTCTAACTCCGCCAGGGCCTGCGCAGTCGACAGCTCGCTCAGCGCCTCCGCATAACTCCGCTCTAGCTCATCGAAGGAACTCATCCATGACCTCCAGCTTCAGGGATACACAAAACACTCAGACGATCCCAGGGATAAAAAAGCACTCTCGTCCCCTGCCGGGACGAGAGTGTATCACTCCCGCGGTACCACCCCGCTTGTCCATCGCATCCCCAGATGGACCTCTCACCCCACGGTCAATCGACGATGGGAGGCCCTGTTAACGGTGGGCTGCCGGAGCCGCCTAATAAGCCGGAGAACCCGGCCGTTCAACGGTCAGCTCAGGGGTGAACTTCGCCGGTAGCCTGGCCTGAGCGCGGCTCTCAGTCTGTGGCCCCGCCTCCCTGTCAGAGGCTGCCGGCTACTTCTCCCCGTCATCGCCGCTATCTATATCGTCTGCCATTTTTATTATGATCCAATGGAACGATTTGTCAAGCTCCTGCAGTCCTCTCACGTGTGCTCCGCCACATGAAATAGCGTACGCCCGACGCCTCCCATACCAGGAAGTTGTCGTGTGAGATTGGGGTCAGTCCGTGGGCGTCGCGGTGGCCTCGGGGGTTGGTGTCGCCTCCGGCGTGGGAGTAAGCTGCACCGTAGGCACAGGCACTGTGATCTTGGGCCCCGGCGTAGCTGATATCGTCGGGGTTGGAGTTGGCGTGGGAGTGAAAGTCGTGGTCGGGGTAGGGGTTATCGTAGGCGTGGGTGTAGGTGTACCCGTAGCTGTAGGTGATGGGGTCGGGGTGGCAGTCGGCCCCACAACCCGAACAACCTGACGCGCCTCAAAACGCGCTCCAGCCCGATTGTAGGCCACCACACGCAGCGTGTACGTACCGGGGGCCAGCCCAGAGGGAATCTCCCACACCCCCAAAACTCCTCCCTGAACCGGAGCCAGATGGGGGCCGCTGATCCACTCCCACGCCTGTGGCTGAGTGCCCAGGCCGTAGGTGAGCTCATAGTGATCGAAATCGGCCAGATCAACTGTGCCCCAGATCTCCACCCATCCGTAGAGTTCCTCCTGTGGTGCCGGTTGCGTGATCTCCACCATGGGGGGGTGTTCGGCACTGGTACAAGCCTGCTCAGGCGCAATGATGAACCCATGATCCTGAGCCCATTGCCTGAGCCATTGACGCCCTTTGGGATCCTGGACACGCGCTAACACCACCGCGACTCTGGTCTCCACATGTGAACGACAGTAGGCATTGGCCAGCAGTCCGCTGTCGGCGTCGATTTCCACCTGCTGGAACCAATCCTGGTCCGGACCCGGCGGGAGGTGATCCACGGAGAAGACCTCATCCCGCACCTCGGGACAATAGGGCGACGGCTCGGTGCCAGAAAGCGTACAGACCCGCCGCACGATGACACCCGCAGGACGGGGAAAGTCTCGGGCAGGGATTCCCTCATGGGCACGGATCATGAAGGCCTGCCAGATCGGCGCTGCCCCAGAGGAACCGATCACGTTCTCCATAGGGCTGTTGTCGTTGTTACCCACCCAGACGCCCACGGCCATGTCGGGGGTATATCCCATAGTCCAGGCGTCACGGGTGTCGTTGGTGCTGCCTGTCTTGGCGGCAACCGGGCGGTCAGGTAACTCCAACGCATTGGGACAAGCGAAGACCAGACAACGAGCGCGGGTGTCTGAGAGAATATGCGTGATGAGATAGGCCAGCTCAGGCCGCACTACCTGCTTCCCCTGTCGCACGCGGTTATCGACCAACACGCGCCCATTCTGATCTTCGATCCACAGCACCGGGGTAGGGGACATCCGCAGGCCGCCATTGGCCAGGGTGGCGTACGCGCTGGTCAACTCCAGGGGCTTCATCTCGCCCCCCCCAAGGGTCAGAGCCAGGCCGTACGTGGGACGGGTGTCATAGGGATAGTCAGGACACGTCTCCTGCGGACGCACCAGAGAATCAGCACCCAGCCGGTCGGCCATCTCCAACAGGCCGTCCACCGTCACGAACTCCAACGCCTTGACAGCCGGGATGTTCAGGGAATTGGCCAGCGCCACCCGGACCGAGACCGGCCCCCGGAACTTGCCATCGTAGTTGACGGGTTCATAGACGTTCCCCGCCGTATCAGTGTACGTGACCGGCAGGTCCCACACGATGGTCGCCGGCGTCCAGCCTCGCTCAAAGGCCGCCAGATAGGTAAGGGGCTTGATAGCTGATCCCGGCTGCCGACAGCGCGTTGTCACGTTGACCTGTCCCCCATGCTCAGTGTCGTAGAAGTCGACGCTGCCAACCATTGCCAGGATGTGACCACTTGAGGGCTCGATGGCGATCAACGCCCCATTGGTCACGTGTCGGTCGGCCAACGACGCAACCCCGCGTGCCACCTCCTCCTCCGCGATCCGCTGCAAACGGGGGTCAAGGGTCGTGTGAATGCGCAGACCGCCCCCCTTGTAGAGCACATCGGGGCCCAACATCTGCTCGACCCATTGAGTCACATAGACCACAAAATGAGGGGCCGGAATCCGATCGGTGAAAATAGGCTTGAACTCGTAGGCCTCCATTTCTGCAGCGGCGGCAACGGCCTGCTCCTGGCTGATAAACCCCGCCTCCACCATGAGCCCCAGAACGATCTTCTGACGATCGAGCGCCGCCTCAAGCCCTCCGTGATAGGGATCGTAGAGCGCGGGCGATTGCGGCAATCCAGCCAGGAAAGCGGCCTGTCCCAGTGTTAAATCGGCCGCCGTTGTGCCAAAATAGGTTCTGGCTGCAGCATCCACACCGTACGCCAGATTTCCATAGTTGTTGTTGTTGAGATAGATCTCCAGGATCTCATCCTTGGTATAACGCCGCGTGAGTTCTGCCGCCAGGACGATCTCCTTGATCTTACGCGACAGCGTCCGCTCCGACGCCGCCTCAGGCCCTAGCAGGATGTTGCGCGCCACCTGCTGTGTGATAGTGCTGGCCCCCGATACGATCTCCCTCTCCTGTAGGGCATAGTAGATGGCACGGGCAATGGCGATAGGATCGAAGCCGCCATGCGTATAGAAGTTCCGATCCTCCGTCGCCACCGTCGCCAACTGCATATAGGGGGAGATACGGGAGATGGGCACATAGGTGCGCTTGCCGGCCGTGGGATCGATAATCTCATGCAGCAGTCGTCCATAGCGGTCATAGATCTGACTGCTGGCGAAATCGGGTTCCCGTGCCCGCAGCTCGTCGGGCGAGGGAAGCTGCGCAGCCAGATAAATGTATCCTATCGCCCCAGCGACGATACTCATCAGCACCAGAGCCGCCACAGCCAGGCTTACGCCCAGCAGCAGGTTCGCCCAGCGGATCCCCCCCTGCCGCGGACGGCCGCCAGATGCTCCAGGCGGCGCTGCAGGGGGAAGCGGAGGGTGCACCGGCGGGGTGGGTCGCACCGGCAGGATGGGCTGAGTCGGCTCATCGTCCTCAGCCCGCCTGGACCGATTGCGGGTCGTCAGGCGTCGCGTGGGCTCAGCGCCCTGCGGTTGTAGGGGGACAGGCTGGGTAGGCTCAGCCTCCTCCATGATGGGGAGCGTCAGATCCTCGCTGCCGGCATTGCCCTCCAGCCCAGGGTGAAGGACCCCACCCCCCTCCGGATGGGGACGAAGCCCTGCAGGTCGCCATTCCCCGGCCGGGGAGGCAGTCTCGGGCGTATCTGCTGTGTGCTTATCGGTCTGATCGGTCATAGTTCGACTCACCCACACCAGCCCACCATAGGCTGGCACG
>CAZHBB010000011.1:37220-52549 GCA_964530185.1 uncultured Anaerolineales bacterium | reverse complement strand
GAGGAGATCCGCCAGATGTTCGATGAGATGGTCGCGGCTGAGCGGGACTATCTCCCCTCCTTCCTGTGGGCCTAGCGTGCTCTGGCCCGACGGCGGCATCATCTCTCATACTTGGGCTGGTGAGGAGGCGCCATCGATATGAAAACACTGACCCCCGGCAAGCTGCGCGGCCTGCAACGGTGTGCCACGCAGCGTGGAGCTATTGCCGTATTGGCGCTCGATCATCGCAACAACCTGCGCCGGGCTCTACATCCCGATAATCCGGAGGTAACCACAGCCAATGAGCTGTCCGCGCTCAAGCAGGAGATCACGCGCGCTGTGTCGCCCGTGGCCACGGCGACGCTACTGGATCCAGAGTTCGGTGCCGCCCAGTGCGTGGCGGCCGGCGCCCTTCCACGCGACGTAGGGCTGATCGTCTCCCTAGAGGCGACGGGCTACACCGGTGACCCCACGGCGCGCCAGAGCCGAATACTGCCGGGTTGGAGCGTCGCCAAAGCCAAGCGCATGGGCGCTGACGCGGTTAAGCTGCTGGTCTACTACCACCCTCAAGCATCGACTGCCGACGCGATCGAGGCACTGGTACGTGAGGTGGCGTCAGCGTGCGCCGCACAGGATCTGACGTTATTCCTCGAGGTGCTCACTTACGCGCCAGATCCGACACAGCGCAAGCTAACCGGGGATGCGCGCCGCCAGGCCGTTATCGAAGCCGCACGTCGCCTCACGCCACTGGGCTGTGACGCACTCAAGGCCGAGTTCCCGCTCGATATCACCGCTGAGCCCGACGAGCACGCGTGGGCGGAGGCCTGCACGGCGCTGACGCAGGCCAGTGCTGTGCCGTGGGTATTGCTCTCGGCAGGGGTGAGCTACGAGACCTATCTGCGACAGGTCACCGTCGCCTGCCAGGCTGGGGCCTCCGGCGTAGCCGTGGGACGGGCCGTGTGGAAAGAGGCCACCTCACTAGCAGGAGAAGCGCGTACCGCCTTCCTCTCTGAGGTGGCGCGGGAGCGCATGGCACGCGTGACGGCACTTTGCCATGCGCTGGCCCGCCCCTGGACGGCAATCTACGCGCCCGAGCCAGTCTCTGAGGATTGGTATCGTATCTACGGAGGGCCTGAGAATGGCTGAGTACGACGTCCTGGTGTTAGGAGAGATTAACGTCGACCTGATTCTCAGCGCCGATGAGATCACACCCGTCTTCGGACAGGAGTTGCTGGTCGACGATATGGCGTTGGCGATAGGCAGCTCGTCGGTCATCTTCGCCTGCGGGGCAGCGCGGTTGGGGCTGCGGGTGGGTTTCGTAGGCGTCGTGGGCGACGACGAGTTTGGCCACTTCATGCTGCGCCAGATGGCGGCTCGGGGCGTGGACGTGAGTCCCGTCATCGTCGATTCGGCGGTCAAGACGGGCATCACGGTGAGCCTCTCCACCGCTGCCGACCGGGCACTCCTGACCTACCTGGGCTCGATCACGGCGCTGACGGTGGAGCAGGTGGATCGTGCATTGCTAGGTCGCGCGCGTCACTTGCACGTCGGCTCCTATTTTCTACAGCAGGGATTACGCACAGGACTACCAGCGCTCTTCGCCGAGGCCCGTGCTCGTGGGCTCACTGTATCGTTGGATACGGGTTTCGACCCTCACCAGGCGTGGGATGGTGGGTTATGGGAGGCGTTGGCACATGTCGATCTTTTCCTACCCAACGCGGTTGAGGCACCTGCCATTGCCGGGACGTCGAGCCCGGAGACAGCGCTGGACGCATTGGCAGCGCGCGTACCCATGGTGGCGGTGAAACTGGGGGCCGAGGGTGCAATTGCGCGGCGGGGAGCCGAGGTCTGCCGCGCCGCGCCGCCGCCGGTGAAAGCGGTGGATACGACCGGCGCCGGGGACAGCTTCGACGCCGGGTTCGTCTACGGCTACCTGGCAGGCTGGCCCCTCCAGCGCACCCTCCGCCTGGCCTGCGCATGCGGCGCGCTGACCACCCGTCAGCCGGGCGGCACCGAAGGGCAACCGACGCTCACAGAGGCCATGGCGGCACTGGGTGAGGATCTCCAGCACATAACATAGCAGAGGTATAGTCCATGACTTCAAGCCTCCCCACCCTGCTACAGCAAATCGTGTCCACACACAAACAAGGAACCGCGATCGGTCTTCCCAGTATCTGCTCAGCGCATCCCTCTGTCCTGGAGGCCGCAGTCCGGCATGCACAGGAGACCGGCGCTGTGCTGCTGGTGGAATCCACATCCAATCAGGTGAACCAGTATGGCGGCTACACCGGCATGACGCCGGCGACGTTCCGCCAGCGACTCATGGACCTGGCACGACGTCACCAGATGCCCACCGAGCGCATCATCCTGGGAGGGGACCATTTGGGACCGAACCCCTGGCGCCGCCAGCCAGCCAAGCGGGCCATGGAACAGGCGCAGACATTGGTGCGGGAGTGTGTGTTGGCGGGTTACACAAAGATTCACCTGGACGCCAGCATGAGATGCGCTGACGACGCGACGGACACCCCCCTACCGATTGAGGTCTCCGCTGCCCGCGCGGCGGCGCTCTGTGCAGCAGCAGAAGAAGCCTACGCCCAGCTTCCAGCCAACGCTCCCCCACTATCCTACGTCATTGGCACTGAGGTGCCCGCTCCCGGGGGCGAACAGGAAGCCGCTTCCGAGATCCACGTCTCGTCAGTAGCTGACACCCAGGCTACAATCGAACTGACACGGCAGGCGTTCCTGGAGCGTGGACTGGCATCGGCGTGGGAACGGGTGATCGCGGTGGTGGTACAGCCGGGTGTGGAGTTCGGGGATGAAGTGATCTTCGACTACCGCCGGGACCGCGCAGCTCCGCTCTCACGCCTCATCGAGGGTTACGAGCATCTGGTCTACGAGGCTCACTCCACCGACTATCAGACGGGCCAGGCGCTACGGCAGATGGTGGAGGATCATTTCGCCATCCTGAAGGTGGGGCCGGCGCTCACGTTTGCTTTCCGCGAAGCAGTGCTGGCATTGACGCTGATCGAAGAGGCACTAATAGCGGAGGAAGGACGCTCACACCTGCGCGCGGTGCTGGAGCGCGTTATGGTGGCGCACCCCGAACACTGGCAGGCATATTACCGGGGCACGCCCGCGCAACAGCGGCTGGCTCGACTCTATAGCTTCAGCGACCGGATTCGCTACTACTGGGCACGACCAGAGGTGCAGGCCGCGCTGGATATCCTGCTTCGGAACCTGGGAGCACGACCTGTACCGCTCTCGTTGCTGAGCCAGGCCCTACCGGTGCAATACCGCCGTGTGCGCGAGGGGCGGCTGGCGCGGAATCCCCGTGCCTGGATCCGCGACAAAATCACCGAAGTGCTGGCGGACTACGCAGCAGCGACAGGCACTCCCCATGAAAAGCGAGAGGAGTGAGGCCCGGTACCCCCACCAGGCCAGACGGCACACGGTTCATACCCCCCAACTCCCTAGAGACGTTTCTCTCTGGGCCGTGGCCCTACGTCACTGAGGTCCAGCGGCTGAAAGCCCAGAGCCAATGCAGGAGAGTCATCCCGCAAAGTGAAGTCATCGGCGTCCACGTTACGGAACCCTGGGTCAGCCACCAGCGAATGGCGGTCCTGACCGAGCGCCTGCCATTCCTTCCAGGTCAGCACAGGAGCCCCCTGACCAGGGTTGCCAGCACAGATGGTGAGCGGCTGGTGTGATAGACTCCAGAAGAGATTGAGGTCGCTCACGATGCCGCCACGCCTCAGATCGGCTGCATAGCCCCCCTGAAAAAGCGGCTGCCCCTCGGTCACCACAATGTTACGCTCGAAGGTGAAAGCAACATGGTGGTCCACGCGCAGCGCAACTCGATCAGCATCTGAAAGGACGCGGCTCAGCGCGACCTGGCTGATACGTCCCAGGGCAAAGATGTTGTTCCGAACGATGTTCTCGTGCCCATAGTGCTGGTGAAAAGGCTGCTGGCTGGTGCGATAACAAAGGTTGTTCTCGATCACAATGTGCGAGCTCCCCTCATCGGGATAGATCGCCCAACCGCCGTAACGGGCGGCTTCCACATCATGAATCAGGTTCCCCACGATGATCGTCCCCGGCTGGACTCCAAGGGTGTAGATCCCTCCCATATCGCTTAGCCAGCCGTGTCCCAGGTCGTGGATATGATTCTTCACCAGGTGGTTGTCACGTGCCACGTTCTCGCCGTAGCCCCACACCCAGCCGCAGGAGATGCCCGTGTAGAAAAAGTCATGGATGTGGTTGTGGGCGACTTCGTTGCCGAAGGTGTGGCGCAACAACACCCCCACGGCGCTGTGGAACACGCGTCCCCCGCTATGCACATGATTGTCCGTAATGCGGTTGTCACCGGTGCGTCGGGCGCGAGGCCCCGCTGCAGTTGCCCCGTTGAGCTTGATGCCGCCGGCCCCCAGGTCGCCGATCTCGTTGCCAACAATACGGTTGCCTCGACAACCATCGGCCAGCTCGAGACCGTACCAGCCGATGTGCCGGATGGTGCAATCCTCGACCGCGCAGTATCGGGCTCCCATCAGGTAGACCGCACCGGGGACGTGCGTCGCCGCTTGCGGAGAGGCCGCGTACTCCCTCGTGGAGAGCGGCTTGCTGTGCCCTATGGTAGGATCCCTCCCGCCAGGTGGTTGGTACCAGTCAGTGTGTTGCAGGGTCAGGCCCTTGAAACGCAGGAACTCAACGTATCGCCCTTCATCAGGGTCTCCCACCAGCTTGAGCAACTGCGTGATACGTGGCGCTACAACCTCAGTGCTCCCCGGCGTCTCACCCGGCATAGGGATGTAATACAGTCGGCCCGTGTCGCGCTCCAGGTACCACTCCCCCGGCTCACTCAACGCCTCGAAAACGTTGTCCACGTAATATTTGGCGAAACGCCCCGCCGTATCATCGGTCAGGCGGAAGATGCTGCGGCGCGATGATCGGACCAGACAAGTCTCCTCATCGAAGGACGCCACCGGCATCCGCTCCTCGACCCAGTAGTGCAGCACGACCACCTCAACGTCCTCAAGGTGTTGCCAGTTCTGGATGTCGCCGGGCGCGCAGCGGAAGGCATCCGAACCGTCGAAGAGGGCTGAATCCGTCAGGCTACATCCCGGCACATCCTCCATCCAATAGAACTGACGACGCTCCGGTTCAGGCCCCACCTTAGGGAGCCGGGCACGCGGGCGTCGCTCACCGTTGACGAACAATTGGCGGAAGTACCAGCGCCCTTCGGCTACCTCTGGAATCTCCGCCACCCAGACCTCCTGTTCCCCACGTCGTTCCACGCGCCAGTGCTCGATGCGTTGTCCCCCATCGAGGATCGCTTGCTCGCCGGGATAAGCCGCATAGGTCACCGGACCGGAGTCCTCGGGGCCAAAGACGATCGGCTCTGTAATAGTGTAGCGCCCTCCGCGTATCCACACGGTGATCGGCCCAGGCAGTTGCCCCGTCTGCTTCAACACCCGCACCCGGTCTCGTGCTTCCGTCAGCGTCGCCAGCGGCCCGTCGGTGCCATCCTCGGCAGGCTCGCTCAGGCGACCGGTCCACTCATCGCTGCCCTGGAGTGAAACATACAGATCGTAAGACTTAGACGGCTTGTTCATCATTTAGTTAGCTCTCCTCGCGCACAGATCGCTCTCACAGCGACTTCCCAAAGCGATAAATCATCTGCACTGCACGGGATTCCCATGCCACAACCTAACATGGACATGAGCACAGGCATAGACTGTACCCGAACCGGCAGGAGTCCACAAGTAGCAAAGGCTCTCGCGACAAACGACTACACAGGACTTGCGTTGCTTTCTGCTACTGAAGCAAAGGTTGCTTGAGCCTGGCCATTCCTCAAAGCACTGACGACGTTTCGCGTGATGCAACGCGCACTATTGACATTATGAGATTAGTCGATACAATAGGGCACGGCAGTTGCGAGGAGAGAAGCCCTTTCCCCGCTGCCTTAACTCTAGCATGCTAAATCTCCAGAAAAAGGACCTGACATGGCAGGACATACACAGAAATTTTACGTCAGCACCGAGAAAACACGGGCAAACCCGGATGTCAAATCCGTAATCGCTGTCATGAGTGGCAAAGGCGGCGTGGGAAAGTCCACAGTCGCTACGCTGTTGGCAATTGGGCTTCATCGACGCGGTTGGCACATTGGGGTATTGGACGCCGATGTCACCGGTGCCAGCATTCCAAAACTTTTCGGGATGCATCAGCCCCCACTTGTTGACAACAACGGCAATATCATCCCCGCTATGACACAAGATGGGATCAAGATAATCTCAACCAACCTCATGTTGCCCAACGAGGACGATGCCGTCATATGGCGTGGCCCCCTGATCTCCAAAATGATCAAGCAATTTTGGGAGGACGTGGCTTGGGGCACACTGGACGCATTGATTGTCGACCTACCTCCGGGCACCTCAGATGCAGCGCTGACTGTCATGCAGAGCCTGCCCATCACAGGCATCGTATTGGTTACCACACCGCAGGACCTGGCAGGGCTCATCGTCCGGAAGGCTGCCCACATGGCAGAGCAGATCAAGATCCCCTTGCTTGGCATTGTCGAAAACATGAGTTTTGTGACATGTCCTCACTGTGGGGCACGCTATGAGCTATTCGGCCCTGGACGTTCGGAAGCGCTGGCAGCAGCCTTCTCTGTGCCGTTACTGGCCCGTCTTGGCCTTGATCCTGCGTTAACACAGGCCAGTGACGCAGGTGAAATCGAGCAGTATTCGAGCGACGAGATGACAGCACTGGTGGACGCATTGCTCACAACGCTGGAAGTGGTGTAGACTACCTCACACATTCATTTGGGAGGCAATGATATGGCAGAGACTGACATCCTGATCATTGGCGGGGGACCAGCGGGGCTAGTGGCAGCAAACACTGCACACGCATACTATCCGGGAAAACAAATAACGCTGGTGCGCAAAGCTCCTCGGGCGGTTGTGCCCTGTGGCATCCCTTACATTTTTCACCGTCTTGGAAGCGTGGAGAAAAACCTCATTCCCGACGGCGGATTGGAGGCCAAAGGCATCCGTTTGGTGCTCGATGAGGCAATAAAGCTTGATACTGAGGGCCACTGCGTCACTTTGGCCCATGAGGGAGAGATCAAATACGAGAAGCTGGTACTGGCCACGGGCTCCTTACCGATCCGGCCGCCGATCCCCGGCGCCACCAAGCATGGTGTGTTCGTCATCGAAAAGGATCCCGCAAGCCTTCAGGCTCTCTTCGATGCGGTCCAGAGCGCAAAAAACGTCGTCGTAATCGGCGGGGGCTTCATCGGAGTCGAGTTTGCCGATGAAATCGTGCATATGGCCGGCAAACACATCGCCATCGTCGAAATGCTTCCTCACTGCCTCTACCAGGCATTCGGCGACGATTTCGCACAACAGGCCGAGGCGGAACTAAAGAAAGCAGGGGTGGAGATCCACACAGGCCAAAAAGTGACCGAGATTTTGGGCGAAGAGCGCGTCAGTGGGGTACGACTCTCTAACGGACAGAGGCTTGATGCCGAGCTGGTGCTGATCTCGGTGGGGGCACGACCGAACGTCACGCTAGCTGCAGAGGCCGGCCTGACGATCGGATACAGCAGAGGCATCTGGGTAGATGAATATCTTCGGACCACTGCTCCTGATGTCTTTGCGGTCGGTGACTGCGCTGAAAAGAAAGATTTCTTCACCCGTAAAGTAACGCCCGTGATGTTGGCCTCGACCGCTTCTGCTGAAGCACGTATCGCCGGCGCCAACCTGTACAGTTTGCGCGTGGTGCGAGACAACCGAGGCACTCTCGCCACGTTCTCCACCCAGGTGGGCGACGTGACGCTGGCCTCTGCCGGGCTCACAGAGCGCCGTGCGCTTGAGGAGGGCTTCGATATCGTAGTTGGTGTGGGCAAGACCATGAACCGGCACCCAGGATCTCTGCCTGGAGCCCGACAAGTCACGGTTCGCTTGATTTTTGCCGCCGATTCTCTTGTGCTCTTGGGGGGGGAGGTGGCTGGCGGCCCAAGTGCAGGCGAACTCATTAATACCATTGCGCTGGCACTCCAGAACCGCATGACCGCCAATCAGATCGAAACACTTCAGGTCGCCACACACCCCCTGTTGACAGCGGCGCCAACGGTGTATCCGCTGGTCACAGCGGCTATCCAGGCACGTGAACTATGCCACTCCCAGTGACACCTCGATAACACCCGACGCAGGCGAAGAGCCCGACGATTCATGTCGGGCTCTTCGTTATGTGCAGCTCATTCAGACCCACTGGTACCGCACTGATGAACGACGGCACTCCCAACCGGTACGCCAATATCACTTGCAATGACAGGGCATTTCACCTGAAGCAAGCAGAAAACACGCTCGCTCACCCCACTCAGAGTCTCATAGTTGGCCTGTCCCTTAGCAATGACCAAGGGAGCCTCGGCAAAGAGTCGCCGGAATTCCTCAGAGCAGAGTGACAGAATCGTACCGGGCGCATTGGACCCCGTGTCCACGATCTCTGCACACGCATCCACACCCGCTGCAATGGCATCGGCCCACGTGGCGTCATTGAGGACCGGCCCTCCCTTGACCGCATACCGCACATGTGTGGGGAGAACCTCAAGCAAGAGGCGGTCGAACACAGTTTCCCCGGCATTATCAGCCATGAACAGGATCCAATCAGCTTCAGCCAATCGAGTGCGCAGCAACGCTAACCTATCAATGGCATAAGGAATATCCAGCATACGCTGTACAGTTTGCCAAAGATCAGGTTGATGGTCTGCGGCAGCGAAATCAATGATATTCCCTGCAATACTCAGTCGTACCGCTGTGTCCAATGGGTCGGCGCTTTCAGACACAAGCCGCTTCAACCTCGGGTAAAGCTGCAGAGCACGGCGTGTGCTCTCAGTCTTGACCTCTGCATAGGGGTCTCCAGCGCCGACAACCTCACGCACGATGCGATGTACTTGATGACCAATTTCCGGTGGGGTCTTACCGCTGGGCAGAGCCTCAAGCAAACGAAGGACCCGCCTCAAGACCTCAAACTGTTGAGATTCAGTGCCCCCAGCATGTCGAGCAGCACTCAGGGCCTGCCGCAAGAAACAAGGATAGCAGTCTAGGTAAATTCGCACCGAGCGCCTCCACGATCGAGGAATGTAACAGGCATACAGGGATCCACACCAACGTCAGAGTTCAGCTCATGCACTCCCGAAGTGCCTCCGATAGCGTTGCGGCCGAGGTAGCGAGGATTTCTACGCCCGCTTCACCGAAGACATATACGGGCCCCTTGCCTTCCAGCGTCTCTCCCTCCGCCACAAGCACCCGATCGACCTTTTGGGCCACAAGCCACCCCGCAACTCGGATGCCTTTGGCCCTGTCAATTGCACGATAAGGGTTAGCCAGAATCTGCTGCATGTCCACCGCCTGATCAGCGAGGCGAACCGCGACCAAGGCGAAATAGGATGCTTCACCGAAGAGAGGGGAAACCGTTCCTGCTCTGTCACTGAGAGGGATGGCACAACGAAGATGCGTCTGCTCCTTGGGGGAGGCGTGGATCAGGACTCGCTCGATATAAGGAACCTCACGGCGGATCGTTGCACTCAACCGACGCACCACTGCATCAGCCTGTGCTAGAGCCTTGACGCGCAGCACGACCTCGGCTTCCACGAAACGAAACCGTCCTGCATTGCGCCCCGTCACCCAGTTCACACTGACGACGGCCGGATCCGAAACGATAATCGAGCGGATCTTCAGGAGAGTCTCGGCATCCAACGAGGCATCCAGAAGCACGCGCATGCCGTCCAGGAGGAGCTCCCAGCCCGTCTTCGCAATTGCCACTACGACGACAAGTGCAGCAATCCGATCGATAGAGATGCCGGCCCAACTTCCAACCAGTGCTGCAAACGCCGCACCGGTAGTGAAAACATGAGCCCGGTACTCTTTGGCGTCAGCAATAAGCGCGGGTGAGTTTGCGGCGCGTCCTACCCGAAGCTCAAAGTGGCTGAACACCAATGGAACTACCCAGGCAATGACGATCCCGCCCAGACTCGCCGGTGTCACAACAGGCAAAGACAAAACGCCATTGATCGCTTTGCGTGCAATCTCATAGGCCGTGATGAAAGTCATCACAGCGAGCCCGACCGCGACAAGATTCTCCAGCTTGTAGAGGCCATAGGGAAACCGCACAGACTTGCGGGTAGCAAGCTTAAGCCCCACCAGAACAGCGAGGGCTGTCAGTAAATCAACACCATTGTGGAGCAGCTCAGCACCGACCGCCAGGCTCCCAGAGGCATGCGCCACAAACCCATTGACCGCAATGAGTACCACGTTCACGAGCATGGAATACCAGCCCCACCGCTCCACACTGCGCGTGGAACTGGTCAGACTCGCGTGTCCAGGCCCGTGATCCTCTCCCATACGACCATCCCTTATGAATCCATCCACAAACGGGTCTGGAGCACCCGCCACACCTGGTGGAGTGCGTCACTGACAGGCCCATCGGTGGCAGTGATCGGTAGACCACGCACCATGGCCTCAGTGACCGACGTATCATAAGGCAGATGGCCAATCATCGGTATACCATGCTCTTGGCAGTAGATGTCGATCACAGATGTATTTGATACGCTCAGATCAGCCTTGTTGATGAGCACAGTAGGGGCAACTCCAAAGTGTTCAGCGACCTGGACAATGCGCTCCAGGTCATGTTGGCCAGAGACCGTCGGTTCCGTAACCACAAGCGCCAGGTCCGCACCAGCCAATGCTGCGATAACTGGACAGCCAATCCCGGGAGGCCCGTCAACCAACAACAGATCTACCTTTTCGTCCATCGCGCGCAACCTGGCCTGCTGCTTCACGAGAGTGACCAGTTTGCCCGAATTTTCCTCTCCAGCGAAGAGATGAGCATGATAGAGAGGACCATACCGCGTTCGCGAAACGTACCATTGGCCGGAATGACGCGGCTCCATACGAATCGCATCCACGGGACACTGATAGAAGCAAGCTGCGCACCCTTCACAGGCATGCGGATCAACCTGGTAAACATCGCCGGGGATGATGGCGTCGAACCGACACACCTCAGCACAACGCCCACAGGCGATGCACATCTCTTCGTCAATCACGGCGAGTTCCCCACTCCAGAATTCCTCCGTGGACTCCAGCTCCGGCGCGACAACCAGCTCGAGGTTGGCGGCATCCACATCAGTGTCGGCAAGGACCAAGGTGCGACCGGACGCAGCCAGATGCGCGAGAGCGGCTGTAACAGTCGTCTTGCCCGTTCCCCCCTTCCCGCTCACGACGACGAGCTGTTTCATTCTTCCACCCCCCACATGATCTTCAAGTCATCATAGAGCTCTTGAAAAGCCTGCCGATAAGCTGGGCGAGCCACCACCAGAGGCATCCCCCGCGCATAGGCCTCGGCAATTCCTCGATCCAGTGGGATCCGCATGACGACAGGGATATTCTCGCCCGCGCAATACTCGTCGACAGCCGCATCACCGGCGCCATCTCGATTCACGATCACAGCCACTGGAAGTCCAAGCTCGTCCCGTGCCACCTCCACAGCCACTCGAAGGTCATGTAACCCAAAGGGAGTCGGTTCTGTCACCAGGAGAACCCCGTCGGCTCCGCGCATGGTCTCCACCACTGGACAGGCATTACCCGGCGGCGCATCTAATATGACAGGTCGCCCACTGACATCCTCCGAGATAGCCCATTGCTTGAGCTGACGGATGATTGGAGTCGCCAGCGCTTTCCCAACATCGAGAGTGCCCTGGGCAAAGGCTATTGGTCCAGCGACTCCGCGTTCCAGAAGACCGAAGGCATCGAACACCTCGTGGATTGCGCCCTCCGGACAATTCAGGGTACAGCTCCCGCAACCATGGCAAAGCTCTGGAAAGACCATCACCTGTTTGCTAATGACGATAATGGCCCCAAACCTACACACTTCAGCACAACGGCCACAGGCAGTGCACCGATCAGGATCCACCTCCGGGATCATTTGTCCGACTTCCCGTCGCTCTTTGAGATCAGGACGCAGAAACAATCCGGCGTTAGGCTCCTCGACATCACAATCCAGGTACAGAGGGTGTCTCTCAGCCAAACTGAGGGCGAAGCTGACGGCCACAGTTGTCTTACCCGTTCCTCCTTTTCCACTCGCAACCGTCACTATCACCGACTCTCCTCCCAATCAATTACCGTCCCCACTGGGCAAGGGCGTACAACATCCTGTCCCAGCAGCCGACGAAACTCGCAGAAGGCCACACGGCCAGAGCAATGGTTAGGCGCGACCCAGTGCAGAGAAGGCAAAGCCTGCAGTACAGCCCCCACATGCCGCAAATACGCGATGTCGGCTGAGGCCAGGTGGGTTCCCCCGGCAATACCAACAATAGGCCGCTGAAATGTCCGCTCCACGTGGTACACCGTATTCAGTAATCCGGCATGGCAACAACCACACAACACGATCACCCCTGCTGGGGTTTCTATCACCAGGGACATATCGTCCTGATAAGGATCCGCGACCCACCCCACCTCACTCCGCACAAGATGGTGAGCCCCACGACCCTCTGGCTCAGGTCTTGCGTTGACCTCACCGGTGGTCCACACACCAGGGGCTACCTCCTGCGGCTCTGAGCTCAATCGCACGTCGAATCGTGCCCGTATCTCGGCCTCGGTCAAACCAGGACCAATGTACTTGACACCCTCTGGCCGACGCGAGTATCGGGGACGGAAGAAATCCGGGTTGGCGTAAGCCGGTATTTCAGACTCAAGCCGGTCGAGAAGCGAAGAGAGGCCACCCCCATGATCGTAGTGGCCATGGCTCAAAGCCAGCGCTCTGAGATCAGCCACAGAGATTCCTGCCACGTCCATGTTGTGTAGGAGCACAGTCCCGCTTTGACCTGTGTCAAACAGGACTCCCCCGGTCTCCGTCTCTATCCAAAATGCCAGCCCGTGCTCCCCCCAGAAGGAAGAGCCGGGCTGCACTGCGTTGTCCACCAAACAAACAACTTTCATGGGCACCCTATGACCTTACCATAGGAGTACCGCACTTGGGACAACGCTTCCGATAACATGGTTGACCAACGACATGGGGTTCACGGTGCCCACAGGCAGGACAAACACACTCGCCGCCTGGTCCAGCACCGGTACCACCCATCCGACCGGGTCCCTGTCCACGACCTCGACCGGCACCGCCACCACGTCCACCGCCGCTCCCACGGCCAAGTACACCCATCTCTCGACCTCCTTCAGTCAACGATAAACAGTAGTTGGAATACCTTCTCACATCCTACGACCACGCCGCCGATAGCGCACACGTCGCCCCACCCCACGAGCGGCGCCCGCAGGCCTCAATGCCGTATTTACCGCGCCCTCTCTATCGATCATGGGTCTGGGTCGACTCGCCAGCCATCGGTCCACAACCGCAGCGACCCCTTGCAGCACATCCAACGCCAAGAGCAAACCAGCCCCCCGACGGACCTCCGGCTTTGCAACGCTCACCCGAGTCACTGCCTGGGGCCTGGCAGGCTGGACAGCTCTGGCAGCTTGAGTGTCCATCTCAGTAGAGGCCTCAACAACCTCACCTTCCACTGCTGGCTCGATGGCGCCAAGCGGGCAGACACCAACGCAGATCTCACAGCCCCGGCATAGCGTCAGATCCACACGGGCTTTGCCATCCACCACCTTGATCGCATGAGTCGGACACGCCGTGACACATACGCCACAGCCTGCACACCGCGCCTCATCGATCCAAACCTTTGCCATCACTCACCTCCTCGGTGCCACATCCAAACTATCCGTGGCCGTGCTCCACACTTTCGGTGCAGGCTTCTGCGCCATCAAGCTCACCCCCGAGGTAACGCTTCAGTGTCTCGCGGGCCGTGCCAGCCGCCCCAGTAACCGCTTCGATGCCCAACTGTCGGAAGTACTCCACCGCTCGCCCCCCCATACCCCCACTCAACATGACCTGAGCACCCAGACTTTGAATGAAACCAGGGACCTGACCGGGCTGGTGACGCGCATAGAAGGGATTAACGACTGCATCAACGTGCAGTACCGTATGTCCCTCCACATCCACGAGCGTGAAGTAGGGACAGCGGCCAAAGTGTGGACTTACAGTCGCCTCAAGTCCTGCATCGCTAAGGACGGAAATTGCAATACGCTTAGACATTGTTATCCCCTCCTCCCCTAGAACGCACGACCACGCCCGCGTCCCATGCCCACATGAGAACCGCCCGGCGTCTGAATTTGCGTTAGCTCGCCCGCTCTAAACGCATCCACGGCTTCCCGCACAGTGCTGCCTTTCAGTCGATAGACAGGCACACCGGCCGCCGCTGCGACACGGAAAGCATTTGGGCCCATATTGGGCGCCAGGATCGCTTCCGCCCCTATTTGAAGCACGAACTGAGTGGCCTGCGCCCCAGCACCACCCGGCATCGAGACAGCAGGATTGGGTTGGCTGTCACACTCCATAGTCTCAGTGTCCACAAACACAAATGTGGGACACCTGCCAAACACTGAGCTGATCGGCGCATCCAAACCTACACCATTAGCGGGAATCACGACCTTCATCGAAGCCTCCTTATCTGTAGCTTGAGTTTCCCCAGCCTCCAAGGGCCCACCCTCGGCTCCTGCTGCGGGCTGTTTCGCCAGTTCAGCATGAAGAGCCAAGAAATACTCAATGATCTGCTGCATACCACGTAACTGTTCCAGACAGCACTGAAGAGTCTCGCGCCCCATAGGCGTCAACGCATAGATGCGACGCGGAGGTCCCTGAGAGGCCTCCTCTTCCCAGGTCGAGGTCACCCACCCTCTTGCCTCCATATCTCGTAAAGCACGATACACCACGGTCGGGCGAAGGAACTCCAGACCGAACTCCCGCATCCGGCTCAGAAGCGTATAACCGTGAGCAGGCCTTTGCTCGAGGAGCAAAAGCAACGCAGGGTCCAGGAACTGCCCCAGACGCCGGGAACAGTCGCGCCCATTGCAGATATCTGACCGTTGTGTGAACTTCATGTATCCAGTATATCCACTATTACCAATTTGTCAATAGAAGCCCAGTTCCCAATTATGAGCGAAGTGAGCTTGCTGTTCCCATATTGGCAAAGATCGCCAATCGGCTAAGATCGAGGTATCACACTCGGACAGGGAGGAGATCATGGACTACACGTACGACCAGATTGCCAAAATGATCGACCATTCACTACTCAATCCGACTCTTACGGATACCGACCTCGAAAGAGGATGCAAGATCGGGATCGCGTATAACGTCGCCACCGTGTGTATCATGCCCTATTATCTTAAGCGGTGTGCCGAGATCCTGGCCGGCAGCACAGTTAAAGCAAGCACGACGGTTGGGTTTCCTCATGGTGG
>CAZHBB010000011.1:0-37120 GCA_964530185.1 uncultured Anaerolineales bacterium | reverse complement strand
TCCTGGCCGGCAGCACAGTTAAAGCAAGCACGACGGTTGGGTTTCCTCATGGTGGTCATAAGTGCTGAGCGAAGATTGGGACTATGTGCGGGCAGACATCCAAGCTGTGGTCGAGGTTGTCCATGCAGCAGGTCAGAAGATCAAGGTCATCTTCGAAAACTGCTATTTGGAGAAGGAGCACAAACTGAAGCTGTGTGAGATCTGTGGTGAGGTGGGCGCCGATTGAGTCAAAACATCGACGGGATATGGAAGTGGAGGGGCTACGGACGAGGACCTCAGGCTTATGCGAAGTGCGTCCCCGCCACATGTGCAGGTCAAGGCAGCAGGGGGAATCCGGACGTTGGACAGGCTCCTCGCGGTGCGTGCATTAGGCGTCACACGCGTCGGGGCCTCTCGCACTGTGACAATTCTCGACGAATGTCGAAGGCGGCTAAACCTGCCCCCCACGCAGCACCCATGACCGGCGACGGCGACTCTAGATAATCCCTCGTCTGCTTACATCTCGGTGAGCTGCCGGTCGGCGCGATCCTCACCGCCACAGGCTAACGAACCAAGAGACGTCACTGCCCGTGCATCAGGAACGTAAGCCAAAGTGTGACCGTGACCAGGCTGGCCATCGTTGTGGTGAGGATCGAGAGAGCAGCGAAGGGAATATCGGTGTCAAATTCAGTCGCTAACACGAGAGACATAACCGCCGAGGGCGTTGCGCTCTCCAGAGTCAAGACGCGACGGGCCAGAGGGTTCAGGCCAATGAACCCGCCAATAGCGTAAGCCAGCAATGGAGCGACAATCAGACGCCCCAGGCACACAGCGATAAGCGGAGCCCAATGGGAGACATGGTGACGGTGCCGAAGGGCCGTCGCCAACTGAGCACCCAGCACCATTAGTGAAGCAGGCACCAGTCCTTGCCCGAGGATGTGAGCAGCTTTGAGTATAGGCGCGGGTAGTGTCAGGCCCGTCAAGTTGAACACCAGGCCAACGGCTGCGGCATAGATCACCGGCACTGACAGCACTTTCCGAAAAGTCTCCCTTCGACCGCTCGAGATCCCGCGGGCCGCGAGGTAGACGCCCAGACTTGAGCGCAGCATGGAATTTACGGTCACCACGAGTGCGGCTCGCACCAATCCAGACTCACCAAACGCAAACAGATTCACTGGTAAGCCATAGTCACCTGTGTTGGCGAGGATTGTGGTCAAGATAAAGGATACATATGTGGCCTTTTCAAGTCTGAGCATGCGTGCCACACCTTCACTGAAGCCCCAGAGCGTCAAGACTATGAGCGTTAGCCCCAGTGCCAGTTGGCCATACTCGTAGCCCTGATGTCCGAGTTGACCAAGGCATCAATGACCATGGCAGGGCTAAACACATAGAAAGCGACCCGAGAGAATGTCTTCACGTCCAGCGATAGCTTACCGGTTGCGATCGCTGAAATTCCCGCTACGAGGAAGACAGGCAGCAGGATATTGACCAGAATGCCTAGCATGAACCGGCAGGCCCTACGAGATGACGACGCCGTCGAGATCTTCTTGCGGCTGTGGATACTCTAGATTGAGCCCCTGCAATGCGGTAACCAATACCGTGCCAACGACCACATCTCGGTACCACTTGCGATCAGCGGGGACAATGTACCAAGGCGCCCAAGGTGTGCTGGTTCTGCTCAAAACGGCCTCGTACGCGGCCATATACTCGTCCCATCGCGAGCGTTCCTTCAAATCCCCCACATTAAACTTCCAGCGCTTGTCAGGACGATCGAGGCGTGCCTGGAGACGCCTCTTCTGCTCCTCTTTGCTGATGTGAAGGTAGAACTTCAGGATCAAAGTGCCCTCATCAGCCAGCATGCGCTCGAACTCATTGATGTGATCGTAGCGACGGCTCCACACCTCTGGGGGAACCAGGTTGTGAACGCGCACGACCAGCACATCTTCGTAATGACTGCGGTTAAATACAGTGATCTCGCCCTTGCGCGGGACCTGATGATGGACCCGCCACAGATAGTCATGAGCCAACTCTTCCCGGCTTGGCACTTTGAAATTCGCGACGCGTACGCCCTGCGGGTTAACCCCGCGGAAGACATGCCGGATCGTGCCGTCTTTGCCGCCCGTGTCCATCGCCTGCAACACCATCAGCACTTTATGCTTGCCTTCCGCGTAGAGGACCTCCTGAAGCTGGGCGAGGCGCCCGCGCAAGAGTTTGAGGGCTTTCCTGCCCGCTGACTTCCCGCCGTCAAAGCCGCGTTTATCACGCGGGTCCCACTCAGTGAGGTCAACGCTCGTCCCTGGCTGAACCCGATAGCAGTCCACAGTCATTCGCTCCTTATAAACCCAACCCTCATGCCGATTGGCGTCCCAGCACCCCATTGTACCCAACGCGACAGACCCCGCAACACCCATGAGTCAGGCGCACCGGTTTACTGTCGCTGCGTAGGGTACAATAAGGGTTCAACGACTCCTGAGTCACACAGCCTACAGTGCTTGCACAACTACCACACTGGAGGAACTGTGGACAACTATGCAGTGTCCAGACCAAGGCCTATCCGCGCCAGATTCAGCAGCTTAAATGGGACCAGTCCCACCTTCACATCAAGCTCCGATTTGTCGCATACCGTGGATGTGTTCGCTTTGTCGATCTGAGGCTTAAGCCTGAGCAGCGCCCGGTCCAGCTCCGCCCCCTCGTACTGATGCATGAGAGACTCAATCTGCTGCATAAGTTGGCGCGCTTGGCCAATTCGCGCTTCGGTCTCCTCGGCTTTAGCCAAGCTGATCAGTCCCATCTCACGCTTCAGGCGATTGAGCCTGAACCCAGCCTCGTAAGTAACGTCAGCCAGCACATCCCGGGTCATCCAGCGTGTCTCGTACGAGAGAATATGTTTCCACGTCGGCTGCAACAGCAGCCGGCGATGATCATCCAGAGTCCACGCACGCCGTATGTACCCGAAGCGCTCAGGATGCTCATACGCCAGGCTACCAGGATCCAGAAACGGGGCCAGCGGTGCTATGAAGGGGATAAGCCGCCCATCGTCGAAACGACTGAGCAGCCCCCGGCAGTACTCAACGGTATCCAACACCGAAGTTGAGGACTGGCGAGGGAGGCCAATCATGAAAAAGAGATCAAACCTCCGCGCCCCGACAGTCAGGCACGCTTCAATTGTCTCCTCAATCCCTGCGTTGCTGTAGGGCTTGCCAGAAGCTTTGCGCACCTTTGGATCGTGGGACTCCGGAGAGAACTCCACCAGGAAGTTAGGCAGGGCAGCCGCCAGTTCCTCAGCGTATGCCCGATCCACCGGCCAGAAAAACTCAACCAGCACAGCGCCTTCAAATCCCTGAATCGCACGGAAGAAGCGGCGGGCATAGTCCATCCCTGCCTGGCGCAGATCTCCCAACACAAACACCGGCGCCCGGCTCATGCTGCCCAGCCGTCGGACATCGGCAGCAAGGCGCTCAGGCGCACGATAGGCCGGCCGTTCACGCCCGGAGAGCAGACGTGCCGCTGCCGCAGACCCGCCGCAGATAGCACAGTTCTGGGTACACCCTTTTACCGTCAGCGCAGCCATGATCGGATATTCCAGCCAGTGGCTGAATGGGATGTAGTTCAGGAGGTCTAGATCACGTACAACAGAACGTACCACACTCCCGTAGTCCAGCGAGAGATCATCTAGTACCTGGGGTACATACGTGAGATCATTGACACGTATCTCTCCCCCGTGCGTCCTCCAGGTAAGATTTGGCACATCGATCGGCGGCGTCCCCCGGACAATGTGCTCCATGAGACGCTCCAGCGGCAACTCCGTGCTATCACCACGAAGTACGTAGTCGACCCACGGCAAGCCAACGAGTTCCCGATGGAAGTAGGTCGCCGAGTATCCTCCCAATACAACCGCTGCATCAGGATGGTAGCGCTTCACCCGCTTAGCTACCGCCAGCGCACCATGCGCATGGGGCAGCCAGTGGAGATCGATGCCAAACACCCGTGCCTCCAATTGGGCTATCATCCGGTCTGGGTCAAAACGTGGCGACCGAACCATACGGGCGGCAAGGTTGACGATCCGAACACGATATCCCTGACTTTGGAGATGAGCGAGCAACGTGGCGAAGCCGATGGGGTACATATCGAACACAGGGGTCGAAGGAATCAAATCAGAGATAGGACCCCACAGCGTAGCCCGTTCGCGAAAGTCATAGACGCTGGGAGCGTGAAGAAAGACCATGTCGTACATAGGGATGCAGTCTAACCAAAATCGTCCGTGTGACAAATGCGGTATCACCTGAACACTTGAGAGGACCCTTGGAATTTCTAATACGATATCGTTCTAACGTTGACATACAGGAGCGCCGTGTTATAATATTTACTATACAGGGACCTTCTAAAATCATGATGGTCCTCAAATCAGATAGTGTGGCATAAGTGCAACACACAAAGACCAAGGGGGTTTTAATATTATGGCACTGTTGAATGAGGAGATCCTGCAGGAAGTGACAGAGATGTTGGCTGACATGACCAACTCCGTCAATCTGGTGGTTTTCACTGACGACCACCACTGCGACTACTGCGAGCAAATCGTTCAGTTAGTCAATGAGGTTGCGGCCACCTCCGACAAGATCCAGGTGGAACTATACGAGATCCACAAAGATGAGGACAAAGCCGCAGAGTTGAGCGTGAAACGGGCACCCGTAGTCGCTATCCTCGGTGACAAGGACTATGGAATGAGGTTCTACGGCATCCCGTCAGGCTATGAATTCTCGACACTTCTACACTCAATCCAGGCTGTGGGCCGTGGTCATACTGAACTCGATCCACAGACACGGACTTTCCTGAAGGGGCTTGATAAGGCTGTTGACTTTCAAGTTTTCGTCACGCCAACGTGCCCTTACTGCCCTCGTGCAGCCGTTCTTGCCATGCATATGGCCATGGAGAGCGACAGGGTAAACGCCGACATCGTGGAAGCTTCGGAGTTCCCCGACTTGGCCAATCAGTACAATGTAATGGGCGTGCCTCTGAACGTCATCAATGATCGCGAACGTGTTGAGGGTGCGGCACCCCCACAGATGATCGTGGATGCGATCCGCAAAGCCATCGCATAGGATGACGTAAGGAGAACAAACGCACGCCGTCGCGTCGTGCAGAAACGAGGCCCGGCACAGTCCGGGCCTCTGACTAAGATTCTTGTCTTTTTAACACCGATCGTACAGCTCTTCCATATGAGGTGAACCATGTTCGACTTTAAGATGGTAGGTGATTCAGAGACACAACAGGGCGAGAAAGCACTGTATGACGTAATTATTGTTGGTGGTGGACCCGCCGGACTTACCACAGCGATTTATACATCCCGTGACGGCAAGGACACACTGGTGCTCGAGCGTGAGGCCACGGGCGGATTGGCCGCCACTACAGAGCACATTGAGAACTATCCGGGATTCCCTGAAGGCATCAACGGTATGGATCTGATGGAGAAGTTCCGCGAGCAAGCTGAGCGCTTCGGAACGGAGATCCTAGAGTTCGAGCCTGTGACTCAGATCAAGCCTCTTGAGAAAGGCCTATTCGAAGTCCATACCGAGAATGACAAGATCTTTCGGGGTAAGACCGTGGTGATTGCGACAGGCAGCCGCCCCAAACGATTGAACGTGCCTGGCGAGGAGACCTTCTACGGACGGGGTGTATCGTATTGCGCAACGTGCGACGGCCCCCTGTTCAAGGACAAAGATGTGATCGTAGTCGGCGCTGGTAATTCAGGATTGCAGGAGAGCATTCCCATGCTCGAATACGTCAAGAGCCTGACAGTGATCGAATTCCTCCCCACGTCTCGAGCCGAGAAAATCTTGCAGGATCGAATGAGCCAACATCCCAAAGCAAAGATGATCTTCAATCATCAGATCACAGAGATCGTCGGGGATGAGACGGTAACAGGGGTCAAGGCTATCGATCGCGCAACTGGTGAGGAACAGTTCTTCCCTGCTCAGGGGGTCTTCATTTATGTAGGATACACACCGGCCACGGAGTTCGTGGCAGACCTCGTCGAGCGCAACAAATGGGGCTATATCGTCACTGATGAACACATGCGGACTAAAGTCGCCGGACTCTACGCCATCGGCGATGTCCGCGCCAACAACCCAGCACAGCTCAGCATCTCAGTTGGCGACGGGGCCAAGGCGGCTCTGGATATTCGAGAGTTCATCCAACACCTTTAGTCCGGGAGAAGGGAGGCTGTCATGAAGCGCAATGTCGGTGAGCTCGACCGACTACTTCGCACAATCCTCGGCGTGTACGGCATGTTGTTAGGGTTCCTGTTCATCAAAGGCGTAGTGGGCACAGCTTTGGGAATCCTGAGTCTGGCGGTATTGATAACCGGGCTGGTGGGGCACTGTGCGATCTACACCGTCCTCGACATCTCGACTGCCGACACAGAACAGCCTCTAGAAAAGTCGGTATCTGAACAGAAGTCGGCATAGGAGGCATAGATATCATGTGGGTTAAAGACTCTACAGAGGTCGCACCTGAGACTGTCCAGGACGGCATCCGCATTCGCTGGCTCGTCACGGACAAAGACGGAGCGCCCAACTTTGCGATGCGGGTGATCGAAATTGATCCGGGCGTCATCTTCCCTCCACACACCCATCCATATGAACACGAGATCTACGTTCTGGAGGGGCGAGGGGTGCTCACCAGCTCAGAGGGGGATGTGGGCATCATGGAACCCGGGAAGTTTGTGTTTGTGGAGCCAAGTGTGCCACATGGGTATCGCAATATCGGGGACAAAACATGGCGCTTCATTTGCATTATCCCCCTACAGAAATAGGAGCACAATTCGATGACGTCTAGAGCCCAGGTGACTTGGATAGGCCCAGGCCTTCGCGTGATTGGCGAGGCAAACGACGGTCCCGCGATTGTCCTCGACTCGACTGGCACCTACGGAACACGCACCGGATTGGCCCCCATGGAATTGGTGTTGGTAGGCCTAGCTGGCTGTACCGCAATGGATGTGGCCTCGATCATGGCCAAGAAGCGACAGCCTCTCACCAACCTACAGGTCAAGGTCGAAGCTGAACGCGCCGACCAGCATCCCAAGGTCTATACTGAGATCCATATCGAGTATACTGCGTACGGAGAAGGGATCGACGAGCAGGCTCTAGCGCGGGCTATCGAGCTCTCGGAGGAAAAGTACTGCTCCGTCCAGGCTATGCTGCGCAATACGGCAAAGATCACCAGTAGCTATCGAATCGAACCCGGACCAAACCCGACAAAACCTGGACCGCTGCCACGTCCAGAGTGAAGCAGAACATAGCCGTGGAGCGATAGAGGTAAAATGCACATGGGCCTGAGAGCCCGACAAGAGACTCGGGCCCATGTCGTCGATGGCGAATTCAGGACGACGCTATGCTCAGGTTAGGTGCACATGAATCGATCGCTGGTGGCCTGTACCGTGCTCTCGAGCGTGCAGCGGAAGTGGGCTGTGAATGCGTCCAGATCTGGACGAAGAACAGCCGGCAATGGCGATCGCCCCCATTGACTGCGCAGGAGATCACCCAGTTCAAAGACGTTCGGGAGCAGACAGGACTCCAGCCAGTAGTTGCCCATGCGGCTTACCTGATCAACATCGCTTCGCCGAAGCCCTCTCTATGGCAGCGGTCCGTTGATGCGCTGATCGACGAACTCCAACGATGTGTAGCGCTTGAGATCCCCTACTTGGTGTTGCATCCCGGCTCATCCACCACAGGCGACTCACACAGTGGACAGATACAGGTCATCAGAGCCCTCCACCAGGTACAGCAGACGCTGACAGGCCAATCCACGCGGATCTTGCTGGAGACAACAGCAGGACAAGGCCACGCACTAGGAGGAACCTTCGAGGAACTGGCAACGCTCCTGCAAGAAGGTGACCTGGGCGATAACCTGGGAGTATGTCTAGATACCTGCCACGTCTTCGCTGCCGGATATGACATTCGCACACCTGAGGGCTATACAGCAACCATGGCAGCATTCGACGCGATCATCGGCCTGGACAGGCTGGCAGTCATCCACCTCAATGACAGTAAACATCCCCTGGGGAGCCACAAAGACCGCCACGAGCACATTGGGGAGGGCCACCTGGGTCTTGAAGGTTTCCGCCCAATCCTCAGTGACCCAAGGCTCGAGGGGCTACCGGGCATCATTGAGACTCCCAAAAGCGATGACTTGCATGAAGATCGAGAGAACCTTGCACGACTGCGGAAACTGGGGATCCCACCAGGACAACCTGCAAAGTAGAATAGAACCGGCAGAACGATGAGAGAAAAACTGACGAACATCCTGAGAGAGGATGGCCTGACCATCGGTTTCCTGATCCTTGTGCTAGGCGCCTGGTTGATCCTGCGTACCCCCGGGGATCAATACCAGACTGTGGACGACTTTCTCTCGGAACTGAAGCAGGGGCAGCCCACCATCGTAGAATTTTACTCCAACCGCTGCAGTATTTGCCTGACGTCTAAACCGAAAGTTGATCGGCTTGAGCGAGAGATAGGTCCTCAGGCAAGGGTCATACGGCTCGACGTGAACAAGGAACCAGGCCGATCACTAGCACGACAATGGAGGGTCACTGGGGTTCCAACCTTTTTCGTGTTCGACGGTGCAGGCACAATCGTTTACCGGCGGGCTGGGGCTCCTGACATTGAAGATCTGAGAGATTCAGTGGAGGCAGTTTCCTCGACACCCTAGGAATGGCAAGCTGTGGGGGCAGACCGTCCATGAGACGCTCTGCATCACACAGACGGAGGGAGAGAGACTCAAGCGAGGAGGGAACAATGGGAGAGCTTTCGATCCCAGCTCTGATCCCTGGTACAGAACGTCCCTCCCTGCTACCCCTCAGCCGATACCGCCCACCCCAGATTGCTGACTCGATCCGACAGTTCCTTGAGGCAAGTACCCATCCTGGTGATCTTGTGCTATTGGCTGGGGACGTGGAAGCGCAGGCGGTCGCAGAGACAGTCAAACTGGGAAGAAAGGCCGTGGTCCTATGTCGGCATCCTGTGCAGATCTTACGCATCCAATTGGCCTTGGATCCAGCCCCCGTGAGCGAAGTTCAAGCGGCTCTTACGCGACTTGGCGATACACTGAAGTCAGGGCAGCCATTGTTCAAGCACATCCAGGACCTCAATAGCACCCAGTGTCCAAAGTGCGGCAGCCCTGCAATCGCACGTTGGTTCGCCTGGGATCGTGAGACGGGCCATCCCTACGCGAAGCGCGTACTGTGTCCCCGATGCCACGAGGAACAAGAGGGCACGGTCTCCCCAGAGGACATCCAAAATGCCGGAGACTTCCCTGTCCAGACTGGCCTGACCTACCACATAGCTCTTGGGAAACTCGCCCGAGCCGCTGACCCCGCGATCGACCGCATCATCAAACTGGTACAGCTTTACACACCCCGTAGTCTTCGCTGCCTGATGGATATACTCAATAGAATCTCCCAGGTCCAGGTCACGCCCGCGGCCCGCCGGGCCCTTATCGCACTAATCTTAGAAGCACTCGATCAGGGTAGCGCCCTGTCACCCCACGAAGAGCCAGAGCGGCGCCCCCGTAGCCTTCGCCCCCCCTCCCGATTCCTCGAAAGGAATATCTGGCTGCTGCTGGAGGATGCCGCGACACGTTACGCCAGAGAGGAAGAGATACGCACTCTCACCGCGCTTCCCACCACGCGGGCTGCTACCTCTGGCAGCGAACTGCTGCGCGCTACAGAAGCAGGCTATTGTATCTTCCAGCGCTCCATCAGCGCCATCGATCCGAAATCCTTTCCCACCTGCCAGGCTTTGGTCTTCACCCTCGGGACCCCTGACGCGGCATATGCAGCACTCTCGACCCTTTGGGCACTCTGGATCTGGGGACAGAGCGTTCCCAAGAACCTGCGCTACTTCCTCACAAGACGGAGGCTGGATTGGGACTGGTATCAACGCGGCGTCGCGTTCGCCTTACGGCGGCTACGGCAGATCCTCACCCCGGGGGCTCCCCTCCTGCTCACGGCCCCTCAGAGTAACACGAATGCAGCCCGTGCTGCCATGCACGGCCTCTTATATGCAGGGTTGAAACTACAAGTGTGGATTTCATGTCCACCCATCGGCCACCGGCTTTCCTGCCAGTCGTCAACAGTAAGTTCACCCAAGGCCGTACCTTCCATCCAGGAGACCCCTACCCTCGCCCAGGCACAGCGGCACGCAGCCGCAATCCTCAAGCAGAGGGCAGAACCGATAACCTGGCGCGACCTGGAAACACTGTTGATCTTTGATATGAGGACCACGGCGCTGCCCGAGGTAACACCTGGGAATTTCCCGCGCCTTTTATCGCTCGAGGATGGCAAACTCGCCTGGTTATCGGAGGAAGGGCCCTTGCGATACCGCCCCCTTGCCGACCGCCTTGAGGCTAAGGTGCTCCACCTCCTAAGTCACCAGGCACGGTGGCAGACAAACGACCTCGTCGCAGAGATCTACAGTGCGTTCCACGATATCCTATCCCCCGAGCCAACACTGGTCCGAACCTGCATCGAGGCGTACAGCCGGACAGATGCTGAGGGTTGGTCGGTCTTGCGAGAGGAAGATCAGCCTGAGCGTCGATCGGCAGAGCTCCGACGTTTGCGCAACATGATTGCTAGGCTGGGCGAACGATTGGGGTATGTGATCATGCACCACAGGGGCGAAATTATCTGGATGCGCGACGGGCAACGGGCGTATATGTTCAGAGTGACCGAGACAGCCACTCTCGCCCCTCACCTTCTAGTCCCACCTCCTCCCTGTGATGGTCGACGCTGTCTTGTCCTGCCTGGAGGGCGTGCATCCCTCGTCGCCCTCAAGCTGCGCCGTGACCCCCGGCTGCAACAGCAAGCCTTACGACACCGGTGGACGTTTGTGAAATTCCGCCACTTGCGGCGCATGGTGGAAGAGATCCAGGAACCGGAGGAATTGGACGTCTACCTGGGACTGGATCCTTTGGTCGAGCAGCCGCAAACGCAGCTCCACCTGCCTCTGGGAGGGGGCAACAAACTACCCTGGGCCTAGATCTGGAAACTTCTCCGGGCCACGATGATTTTCTGCTGATAGCCCTGGGTGAACGATAGAAGACGCCGCTTCAACTTGCGCCAAGTGTCTGACGTCAGGAAGGCTTGCAGGCGCGAGAGGTCAGAGCTAAGGAAACTGATCCGGATTTGCGGCCAGTTACCATAGGCTGAGAACCACGCATCCGCAAGCTCCAGACCAGCTTCCTCCATAGCGGCAGGGAGGTCTGTCGTGATAAAACTCAGACATGCCTCTTCCCGACCTGGAACGATGTTCCAACTCATCATCAGCTTGACCGGGGTATCCATGTCCACCAGTCCACCCTCCGTATCGGCCTTCGTCACGGGTTCAGACGCTCCAACATCTCCTGCGCTTGCTCTGCCCACACATCTGGAGGATGAGTGTCCAGGAAGCGCTGAAGCACATCTTTGGCCAGCTCGACCTCGCCCAGGGTAACATAAGCTTGCCCCAGGGCAAAGAGAGCCTCCTGCATATTCGGACGCTCAGTGAGTGCTTCCTCAAGGAGTGGTATGGCCGCTTCAACGTCCTTTCGCAGAAGATGCACATTCGCCAAACCGACCAGGGCTTCAGGCTTCCCCGGTTCCAGGGCAAGCGCCCGGTTGAACTCGGCCTCCGCCCGCTCTACCCACACAGGGTCCGGCAACACTGAGCCTGCTGGGATGGCTCGTGTCAGAAAGACAGCACCGAGCTGATAGTGGGTGTCGGGGTCACTGGGATCACTCGCCAATGCGGCCTCAAATTCCTCAGCGGCTGTATCCAGATCCCCCATCTGATACGCCAGAACTCCCAAATTATGGTGGACAGCCCCACTGCGTTCGGGATCGAGCTCAGCAGCCCGAACGAAATGCTCCCTCGCCGCAGTGTACTGTCCCAGATTGAAGTAGGCCAGCGCCAGGTTGAAATGCACCTCAGGGTTTGTCTCATCCACAGCCAGCAGACGTTCCAGTGCCTCGCGGGCTCCTTGATACTCCCCCTGAGCCATCTGCGTAGCCACGGCGTCGAGCGTGCTCTCAGTAAGTGGCTCGGACGGATGCCGCGAGAGGTGAACTCCCACCACAGCCCCAGCAGCTAATAACAACACCCCGACAACTACCACAATCACACGACGCCGCATTGGCATTGTCCTTACTGGCCCGACGGCCTCAAAAGGAGTACCCGGGTCTCTCCAGCTCCTTCGCCTCGCCTGACGCTGAGTTTATCGGCAACCTCGGGCTCCGCAACCCCCATCTCTCTCAGGAAGGGCTCCACGCTCTTGCGCTGGAGGGTCAGCCCAGGCAACGAGTACTGCATTGGGATCACCAGACGGGGTTCAAGCATACTAACTACTTCCGAGGCTGCCGCAGGCGTGAGCCCATTGGGCAATCCCACAGGTACCAGCAGCACGTCTACCCCCCCGATGGACTCCACGTCGGTCTGAGTCAACATGCCTCCCAACTCGCCCAGATGACAGATGACAAGACCATCATAGATAAAGGAATAGACAATGTTGATCCCATCAGCCCAGTCTCGTGCGCGATTCCGGGCAGAGGATACGGCTGTGATGAAAACGCCCCCGATCTCATACTCACCCGGCGCAGCGAGAGTTCGATAGTTCCCTGAGACGCCCGGCCACGATGCTTTGCGCGGCTCAGCCAAAAGCTGGCTCGACGTAACAATGTCAGCACTCAATTGGGGTAATCTCAAGCCCACAGTTGCCGGATCATATGGATCTGTGACCACGGTTGGATATCCACGAGCCGTAAATTGAAAGCAGCCTAATCCGTACCAACTAATATTCATCGATCCACCTTGGGACAAAGTGATGATATGATGAATTATATCAGCAACAGGGCGCACTGCGAGGCAACCGATCACAACGCGAGGGATCTCTGGGCGTCCATGCCAAAACTGTATATAATGTGGGACATTCGGAGGTTTCATGTCCAGGCAGACGGTTCAACTTCTACCACCCAAGCGCACGGAAAAGATGGGGGAACTCGCCGCCCAGGCTCGGTCTACGCTGTCGCAGTATGCGGGCATGGAGGTCTCTTTCGACGCCACGGGTCTCCAGCTCCTGGATGAGTGGATCGAGCGTCACCTTCGCCGGTTCCCTGCCCCTTCACCCGCAGTTCGTGCCTTGTGGGGAGCGTTCCTGGGTGAGACGTTCCGACGACGCTATGGAGGACAGTGGGCCGTAGAGTCTATGGGAGGTCGTCCCAAACTGGGTGTGGTCTGCCCCAAAGGGAGCGATGGCCTGGTCTTTGTGGATGTCATGGAGCAGGTCAACCGTCGCGTCAAACAGGGCATGACGCAATCGCTGGCTTTCTACTACACACTCAAAGGCGTTGAGCTCAAGTCCTCTTTCTGAAACAGCGGCACAAAGCTCCTAGCGCTGACGCAACAACCTGAGCAACTCGGCCGGCGTAGCAGCTCGCACCGGATAATACTCAACACCCGGGTAGTAACGGGCAAAGAAGGCCCTGAGATCGCTCCCCCAGCGCTCGGGGTTAACGGCTATCACCCGCCGTTTTTTGGGTCCGATGCCCGCGTCATCGGCACTTCCTCCCACAGTCCAGCGATAGCGGCCCCAGACCCCGCTCTGTTGCACGGCTGCCATCCACGCATCGTCAGCATCCGGAGGCAAGAGCAGATACGTCCGCACGTAGGGCTCTCGCGGTGGAATGAAGTCGTCAGACGCCGGGGGAGAAGGCTCCTCCGTCGGTAATGGTGCCACCTCAACAGCAAAAGGCAGGTTCGTTCTCGTCGCAGCTATCACGCCTTGGTAAGTGCCTGGTTCCACCGCCACGGCCCGTAGGATCACCGTGTCGCCACGCACTTCGGGAGGTTTGGTAAAGATACGATCATCCACCAGCTTGATCATCAGATCATAGGGGCCAGATCCTCCGGATGCACGGATCTCAAAAGGCTGTCCAACCACAACCTTCTGAGGTTCGATCGCAACTGCAAGAGGTTCCCAGGGTTCGGCCACTACCTCTAGCCGCATATCATCGAAGTAAGCATCACAGTGTTTAAAGGGCCATAGCACACGACTACGGATAAACACCGTGACGGTGGAAGCATGGGCAACCGTCTCCACAGGTGGAACCTGCGCGAAGGCATTGTAGATGTGAGCACCTTCTCCCCAGATCACACGTTCACCCCACGGGTCGTTACCTCCCCAGGGATCAATGCCCACAGAGAACGTGAAATTGCAGATCGCCGTCGGGTCAGCGCACTCTGAAGCCAACCGGTAGAAGGCCTGTCGTCCAGCCCCATCGCTCTCGTGAGGATCGTCATGCGTGCTCGACCAGGCATGAGCCCAACCCGTCGCCCGCACCCGGCTGCCTGGCTCGATCCCATCCACTTGCTGGTACAGACCCGCATCATGGATGCGATAAAACGTGAAACACTTCACCGCTCGTCTACCAGTCCTCACCCGAGGAGGGTCAAGGAACGGAGGTTCCTTGTCGATGACATGGATCTCCGGGCGACCGTACCCAACGGTGTTCTGAGGATCGTGAGGGACGGGCCCTCCCTCGCGCCAGAAGGCGACCCAACCCTCCGGCACGAAGATCTCTCCGAACTCCTGACCGGTATGAGTCCTACGCCACCAGCCCCCCTCAAAACCAGCATTGCTCAACAGATTGGTCACCGCGCCCTCCGCTCTTCCTCATCCACCTCGCCTGCACGGTCGGACTCGGCAAACGCTTTCAGACGACGGGCAACCCGTCCATGAACCGAGTCTGCCGGGAACTGTCCGTTATGATCGCGAGCACCTACTGGTAGACCCGTAAGCAAAGCGAGTCCTTCGTCCACCGAGGAGACCGCGTAGATGTGAAACATCCCACTACGCACGGCGTCAATGACTGCATCGTCTAACATCAAGCTCCTCACATTAGCCTTGGGGATGATCACACCTTGTGTACCAGAGAGACCACGAGCCTTGCATACCTCAAAGAACCCTTCGATTTTTTCATTGACGCCGCCGATCGCCATAACGTGTCCATACTGATCCACGGCACCTGTGACCGCTAGATCCTGCCGCAACGGGATCTCTCCCACTGCTGAGATCAGAGCATAAAGTTCGGCACAGGAAGCACTGTCGCCCTCGATGTCATCGTAGAGCTGTTCAAAGCTCAGACTGGCTTCCATCGAGAGTGGGCCTGACGTGCCATATTGGCCCCCAAAATATCCCGCAAGCGTGAGGACCCCTTTACTATGGATGGGCCCCCCCAGGTCAATTTCACGCTGAATATCGACCACGCTTCCCCGTCCCACATAAGCCCTGGCAGTTACTCGAGTGGGTTGTCCGTACGTCAGATTGCCATAACTCACGACGGTCAGGGCATTCACCTGCCCTACGACCACGCCTTCAGTGACGACAATCAGGCGATCCTCCAGAATGGCCCGCAATGATAGCTCTTCCAGCAGCCCGACCCGACGACGCTGCCGATGAAGTGCCGTCACGACATCCTCGCGGCAGACCTCCGTATGGCCGGCCTCTACTGCCCAATAGCTAGCTTCTCGCACGAGGTCGGCGATCTGGCCGAACTGGGCGCTCAGCCGGTCTTGATGCTCTACCAACCGAGCTCCGTATTCCACAACTCTGGCCGCAGCCGCGGGGGTAAAAGGAAGAAGATTTTCACGCGAGGTTAGGGCATCGATAAACCGCCGATAAGCCCGTTCTGTCTCCAGCGTGCGGTCCATTTCCGTGTGGAAGTCTACCTGCACCTTGAAGTACTTTCCAAAGTCGGGATCCAATCTGTAGAGCACGTAGAGCGCCTCAGCGGATCCGATCAGGATCACCTTCACATCAAGTGGAATTGCCTCAGGATGCGGGGTCACTGTGCGCACCAGACGCTGTCCATCATAGGTCTCGATCTGCAAAGCGGACCGGGCCAGAGCCTGCCTGAGACCGACCCAAACATCATAGTGCGAAAGCAATGCGATAGCATCCACAATGAGGTATCCACCGTTGGCCTGATGGAGTGCGCCGGCACGGATCAGCGTATGGTCTGTCACACTGACACCGTAACGGACGTCATACTCCACTGCCCCAAACATCCGATCGAGCGTTGGGCGATCCACAATGACCACAGGAGCTCCCTCAAGAGAACTGTTGTCAACGAGGAGATTTGCCCGATACCGCTTGCTCGTGGGGACTTCCAGCAGAGAGGTTCCCTCGATCTCGCGAGGTTTTCCATCAGAGGACTGGAACCAGCTCACGTGCTCCAGGACATCCTGTCTCAACTCCTCCAGATAGGTCAGGACAGCAGGTTGATCAGCATAGCTGGTCCGGAGTTCGTCCAGCAAGGGCGTCAACGCAGTATCGGCCACTTCGCGATCCAGATTGTCAATATCAGATTGCAGACGCCGCTCGTGATCCCGCAGGCGTCGCAGCGCATCGTCAAGCATGTCCTCGAGCTCATCCAGGGCTTGCTGGATTCGAGCCCGTTCACCAGGACTGAGCTGGCTGATAGCCTCGGGGGACAACAACTCACCGTTTCGCACAGGCGCGATGTATAGACCAGTTGGAGCACGCACCAGAGCGCAATCCCGTGATTGCGCCGCGTACTCAACCGCTGCCAGGGATTCCCGCTCCAGCGTCCGATATTGCTGCTCGAGTTTTTCGCGGGCCTGGGCGTATCGATCGGTATCAAACGCCTGCGAGAGTCTCTCCGGCAACACCGTACTGAAGCGATCCATATGAGCCCGGAACTGTCGTCCCCGACCGGCTGGCAAGCGCAAGGCCTTAGGCTGACCAGGATCCGAGAAGCTCAGTACATACAACCAGTCATCGGGCACCGGCTCCGCCTTGGCCCGTTCCTCGACCAATCGTCTGATGATGGTCCGTCGTCCGGAACCAGTCGGCCCAGTCACGAAGATGTTGAAGCCAGGGCTGCGCATTCCCAACCCAAAGCGGACCGCCTCCACAGCACGATCTTGCCCAACAATGCCGCAGGCTTCTGGGGCCTTCCCACCGGAATCCGACTCAACTAGAGTCTCAGGATCACACACGCGCCGCAGTAACTCAGGTGCCAACTGCAATGTCTCAAAATCAGTCACGCCCACTGACATCTCCCAACCGGCATGAAGAAAACTGGAGGCAAGGTCTTGCCTCCAGCGCTCATCCTCTCAAGTTCAGAGCTTTACCATCCACAGCCCCCCGAAACATCAACCTCAGGAGCCATACCTCATCGATGTCCCAAATACATGGGCATCACGACATGCGTAAACGCGGGGTCTCCCACAGCCCGCACGACACCCGGATTCTTGGGGGAATTCAACTCAAGGGCCACCTGTGGAGTATCAAGCGCAGAGAATACATCAATGAGGAAACGCACGTTGAATGCAATCTCCAGCTCATCTCCCTCAACGTTGGCGATTAGTCTCGTCGCCCCTTGCCCGGATTCAGCCGAATCGGCAGCAACGACAAGTTCCCCAGGATGGGCCGTGAGCGTCACGATGTTAGCAACATCGCGAGCGAAAATGGCAGCACGCTTGCATGCCTGCAGGATCTCCTCACGTCCCACGACAACCTTTGTCTTAAAGGATTGGGGAATGATCCGCCGCACGTCAGGATAAGAGCCATCAATGAGCTGTGAGTTCAGCACGGTGTTGGGCATCTGGAAAAGGATCTGGTTGTGAGGCAAGGTGGTCGACACCTGGACTGGTTCTTCAAGGCCCGCAGTAATGCGCATCAGCTCCGTAAGTGCGCGCGCAGGAATGATTACACTGAAGTCCACAGACACGGGAGCCAATAGAGGAACCTCGCGCAACGAGAGGCGGAACCCATCCGCAGCAGCCAGCGTCAACGACTCACCATGAAACTCCGCCAGGACCCCAGTGAGCACGGGATGACTCTCGTCAGTGGAGGCCGCAAAGGTCACCTGCCCCAAAGCCTTGTTGAGCTCCTCCGCGGCAAGTTGAACACCGTTGTCCTCCTCCGGCTCGGGAACCAACGGGAACTCGTCTGCTGCGATACCCCGAAAGCTGGCAGTCACCAGGCCACACGACAAATTCAGGGTCAACGTCTCCTGATCCAGCGCCAGATCGACCTGATCGGGTGGCAGGGAATTGACCAGATCAATGAAGTTCCGGGCGGGTACAGTGATCTCCCCCTCAGTCTCGACGCGAGCGCCCACTCGATGAACGATACTCAATTCCATGTTTGTCGCCGCCAACTTAAGCTGACCGTGATCAGTTGCCAGCAACACGTTCCCTAAAATAGGCATGGTCGTACGCGACGGCACCGCCCGCCCAACGATGCCCAATCCACGTGCCAGATTCTCCTGAAGACAAGAGAGTCTCATTGAGGGCCTCCTGAGTCGCTGAAGTTTCCTTCGTCAATATTTAGTATACCTGAAGCGAAACATCACACAAGAGAAACTTCCGATGAGTCGCTCAGAATTCTCCCAACACAATGTCCCCCACCGTAGGAGGCACCGCTGAACTCCCCAGCCTCAGCCCCCTTCCACTGGAAATAAGGGACCAACACTCTCAGTCTAACGAAGAGCGATCAGGAGGAGGCGTGGCCGTGCGCTCTCGAACCAGTTCTGTAGCAGCGGTCGCCAGGCCAATCAGCAACCAAAACAGAGTGACCGAGTGATGGAAATCCAGACTGAAGAAGAAGTGGTCGAACGTACCACTGATCAACGCGCTAATCACCCCAGCATGCAAGCCATACCAGAGGGGCTCCAGGTCACCAGTCGCCTCGGCGGCGCTTCGATAGATCCAGAAGCGCCACAACACTAACGCCATCACCACCAAAAAAGCAGCCAACCCCACCAGCCCCACCTGGGCAGCAATGATGAGATAGAGGCTTGCCACAGCGACGTAGATATCAATATCCGGGGCTCCGGAGAAGCCAACACCGAAAACCGGGTAACGTCGGATCAAGGTAAGTGTGTCCTTGTACTCACCCAGCCGCATCTTTGTAGAGAGATCCTGTGCTTTGAACCCTTCGACAAAGTGCTGAACGAGACCCTGGGACCAGGGCATCAGGGCCAGAATGATCAGCAACGCCAGCAACACTGGCAGAAACTTCGGATAGCGGAGAGCTGTAACCACTCCAATGGCCAGCGCGGCACCAAGCATAGCACTGCGTGAAATCGTCAATACCAGCCCACTGCCCAGCACAACGACAAGTGCAACGCCCAGGAATCGTGGGACCAAAGGTCGCTTGGCTAACAGCTGAGGTACCAACATGACCAGTCCAAGGTTCAACAGGCTGCCCAACACGTTGGGATGGACCGACGTACCCGTGGCGCGTTTCATCAAGGAAGGATCGTCTCGAATGTGCCAGATAACGCCAGGACCCGTTGGATAACCGAATCGGCCAAGGGCTGAGAGAATCCGAATCGTCAGCATTTCGGGCATGACATAAAGCACGATCCCCAACAGTGCCGCTAGTGAAGCAAACAGAATGAACATGCGCATCAGCCGTCGCAGCCGTTGGACATCACGCACTGTGTTCACCACCAAGTAGAAGAGAAGGACACTAAGCACGATCTCCGCAAAGTGGCGTATCAGATAGGTAGTTAGAGCGCCATGGGAAAGTCCCATGACGAAGGCTACAAGCGCCAATAAGAGGAAGGCCAGCACAGCCGCGCCGACTGATGTGCCAATGAACTGTGGTTGCTCCTTAACGGCTAAGGGCAACAGCCAGGCCACGAACAGCATGCCCAGCGCGAGATCCAGGAAGGTAGGCGTGAACCCTATCTTGAATGGAAGTGAGCCGAAAGGTAACAGGGTGATAACTGCAATCACACCCAGATAGGCGAAATCGAGATCGTACAACGCCCAGGCGACATAGACCAGCCCGACCACCAGCACTCCCAGCGCCAGAGGGCCAGCCTCCCCGATGAGCCATCCCCCCGCAACACCAGCAAGGACGAGTCCACACACCAACAAAAATGGGAGCAGCCAACGTCGGCGTGTGTAAACAACCACACGCAACAGACTCCCCTCGATCGCGTCATGCACCAGAGAACGCCACTCAACCATGCGCAACGATTATAGCGAGCCCGGGGCCTGGGTCAAGGTAATTGCGCATAGGTACAGACGTGCTCCTCCCCCTGAGTTATCAATCACGCTGCAACACTTCAGTCGCCTTTCTGAAACACAACTGCCTGCAGGAGAAACTTGCAAACCCCTACAATCTATGGTACCCTAGTTTTGAATGGATGTACTATAGCGAAGTAGGACACCTCACTCGTCTGAATCGGGAGGCATACCGATGTTTGACACATTGCTAGCCAAGGCATTCACACTCTTTGCCCAAGTCATGGTCAAATTCCAACCTGTCTGGGACAAGTACAAACTCCTCATAGTTTTTCTGATAGGTGTCCTGATCGGATGGTTCGCGCTGGGCTGGGGCCTGTTCCCAATCGAGTGGACCGACGCGACCCCCGGTCACCTGCGGGCTGACTACCGCGCAGCCTACCTGGCGTTTTCAGCGGAGGAATTCTACCGCACAGGGGACAAATCGCTCCTACAGACCAGGTTGGGCCTTGACCTGCCTAAGTCAAAGCACATCCCCTGGCTTGCAGACGAGACGATGCTGCAGAAGGATCTGAAGATGGCGGTGGACGAGGCGGAGCAGTTCCACCTGCAGAATTATGTCACAGCACTCAACGGACTTCAGCAAGCCTCTAATCTCGATCCGACGTTACTTTCTCCATCTGGCGCCGAACAAGCAGCGACGGGAGATGAGACACCGACCATGACACCCCTGGCACGTGCGCTCAGGATTGCAGTCATCGCTGCCCTTGTCCTCATCGTAAGTGGGGGAGCGGGACTGGGTATCTATTTACTCACCCGCAGGCAGGGATCCGCCCAAGTGACCCAGCAACGGGCAGAAGCGGGGGCACCTGACGCAACGATGGTTGGAGTCTACGATGTGGGTGCTGAGACACGACCCGTGAAGTCCTTTGGCACACCTTACATTTTTGGGGATGACTACTTCGACCCATCGTTCAGTATCGAGATCGACAACGATTTCTTGGGCGAATGCGGCATTGGCATCTCGGAGATCTTAGGAGCCGGCGATCCCAAAAAAGTCACGGCGTTTGAGGCATGGCTGTTCGATAAAAGTGACATCCGAACCGTCACCAAGTACCTGGCTACCGAACACGCATATAACGATCCCGACCTGCGCGCGAAACTGGATGCCAAGGGAGAGGTTCTTCTCCTGACCCCCGGAAACGAAGTTATCCTTGAGACAAGTGGGCTTCGGGTCAAAGTCCGGATCAGCGACCTCGAGTACGGAGAAGCTCCTACGCTGCCCCCCAACAGCTTCGTTCAGAAGGTGAACTTCGAGTTAGAGGCCTGGGTGAAACAGCCTGGCGACGCGCTGGTCGCCTAGCACACCTCACTACATCAATGTAGAAACCAGGTCCCCGCTGGCCCTCGACAAAGCCACCGGGGACCGTTAGCTACCGCTCATGCTATCAAGCCGGTTACAGCAATGAGCTGGGGCCAACCTCTCGTTTAGTCTCCTTCACCGTCAGGCAGCCCCACAACTTCAACCCCTTCCGGAGGAACGTAGCCTGGCCCGAACTTGTAACGCGCTGGCCAGGGCACAAAGTTGCTTACAAACTCATCATGGTAGAGGACATGGCCTTCAGCATCGCGGACGATCCGCCCAAGGGTCGCCCGAATGCCATCGTGAGCGCTCTCCACTTTGACGACCGTGCCAGCAGGGAGTGTAGGATCATATTCATAAACCGGTGGACCAGGGGGGATAGGGTCTCCCCATTCGGGTCCAATTTGCTCCACAGTTCGACCGTCGCTGGTGCTGTAGAAGAGAAACCGCAACCGAGCATGCACCTCGTCGACCTCTGTATGGATCAGAATGTGATAGGGCGTGTCGTTTCGAAAACGGAAATCGACGTAAGGTGAATAGACAGTAGCATCGAAGCCTGGGCCGAATCCACCGAGTTCATAGTAACCCACACGGTAGGCATGTGGCCACCGTTCAACAATCGGATAGCCACCGTAAAAAGCCGCCCGAAATGCCGTCGTCGCTACCTGACAGATGCCTCCCCCCACCCCAGGGACGGTACGGTCTCCAATGATCACATAGGACTCATCATAGCCTGCCTCAGCCGTGACCTCGCCCAGATGCTCGTTGAACGAGAAAGTCTCACCGGGCCTGACTAACACCCCATCGAACCTCGACGCCCCTAACCGGATGTTCTTGTCGCGGGCAGAGGAAGAACCGGTGAAATACGACTCTCCCACCGCGACCAACTCCTGAATCCCCAAATCGGCCGCGGTGATCGTGTCTGGAATAGCAGGCGGGATCTCATGCACGACCAACGGAATCTGATGCTGCCCCGACTGGATCATCGTGTTGATGCGCGTCACCGTGGCCGGCACGTCCACTTCCCGCCCGGGTCGACTTGGACTGGTGATCTCAAGCGCCAGCGTCTGGACATCGAGTGTGAAGGACGCATCCACAGGCTCACGGTAGAGTACGGTGGCCAAAGAGGATAGGTATGCTGCTAGAGCGTCCTCACGCAGGCTAACGCTGACGCTTTGCTCGTCAATGCGGACGTCAAGCATCTCGGCCAACATCTCTGGCGAAATAACCCACGGGCCAGGGTCCCCCTCTTGAGGGTCAGAAAGCAACAACTCCAACGGGGCTGCCAACATCGCCTGGGCTATGGTCAAAGCTTGCTGTGCTTGATCATTCCCTATGCGGGGAGAGATCTCGGCCATAGGCAGAGAAACTTCGACTGGCTCTAGGGCCGTGAGTGGAGATACAAGTAACTCTAGCGTCTGCGTCACAATCATGCGCCGTCCGACCTTGCCAGGCTGCAACACCGCGCGACCGCCAGCCAAGCTTATCCCAGCATCCACAGGCATCTCTCCAACGCTCTCACCCACCCCCCACAACACGCGCTGCGTAGTCTCAGGATCCCAGAGCAATACAGGAGCCAGGCGTACCCCTTGGCGCATCAGCCTGACACGATCCATCATCCCTTCCAACCCCTCCGAATTCCGGCCCACAGCCTCGGCCCGGGCAAGTGTCTGCGCTACATCCAGTGACATCCCCAGGTCTGCAGGTGTAAAATCCCATCGTTGCCCATCGGGGCCCAGCAGCACAACTTGTGGACGGTTGAGCGGGAGTTCCGCCATCAGACGCTGCTCAGCCTGAGCCGGTGTCAGCCCCCCCACTGACACATCCCACACATATACCCCGGGCAATATAACGTCGTTCAGGCCCGGTCCTAACCAGACCCCCAGACCCATAAGGAGTATCAGCTCCAACGATCCTAACAGCACCAATATGCGCGTCATTACTCCATCACCATGTCTAAGACTATCCGCTATCGACCGAGCTCAGTCTCCACCAAAGCCAATGCCCCCCAGAGCCCAACATCGCCACCCAACTCAGCTCGCACCACACGAGCCGCCTCGCGATAGGGCTGCGGCGCACGAGCCTGGATCACAGCCTGGATCGGATCAAATAGGAGGTCCCCAGCCAGAGTCACACTTCCCCCCAGCACAAAAAGCGTGGGGTTAAGCAGAAACATCAGATCCACAATAGCCACGCCGAGATACGTGCCGGCCTCGCGAAACACATCGATAGCCAATGCATCGCCGGCCTGTGCCGCAGTGCTTACGTCTCGTGCTGTGATGCGGGCCACATCTCCCTCCGCCATAGCCAGCAAGGCCGACGGCTCACCGCCAGCGATCCGCTCGCGAGCACGACGGGCAATGGCAGTGCCAGAGGCGAGGGTCTCCAGGCAGCCAATATTGCCACACGAACAGCGACGACCAAAAGGCTCAATGGTCATATGACCGATCTCCCCACCAAGGCCATGTCCACCTGTAAATAGACGTCCGTCGATGATGATACCGCCCCCGATGCCAGTACTGATCGTCATATAGATCATGTGACGGACACCACGCCCTGCCCCAAACCGCAACTCACCCAACGCAGCAATGTCGGCATCGTTGGCCACGAACACCTGCACACCAAGCACCTCGTGCAGCATCGCCCGCAGCGGGACATTGTCCCATCCAGGCAGATTGGGCGCAAAACGCACCACACCCCGCTTGAAGTTGACGGGGCCAGGTGCCCCCAATGCCACTGCCAGCACCTCATCCTGTGCGTCCGGCGGCCATACGCGTCGAATGGCGGAGATGATCCGAGAGATGACCACATCCTTACCCGCAGCGGCTTCTGTGGGCAGCGCAACGCGGGCCGCCATGGCGTGGTCAGATGTGAAACGCGCCGCCCGGATCTGGGTCCCTCCCAAATCCACAGCGATGACGACAGAGGAAGGTGATAGTGGCATACCGCTAGCCTCCCAAGGCAGAGATTCAACGCCGGTCAGCCCTGTTGATCGGCGCGCGACTACCGAACGAATCTAAGTCTACCTGAAACCACCTGATCAACCAGCTCGAAAGGAGCAGAGCCATGGTCAGTCGCGTCCCCTGAAACGACAACCGCACCATAGCAGGAATTATGGAGCCCCACGTGTTAGGGAGCCTCCAAGCCCCCCCCAATGCCGAACAATCACAACAGAAAACGGCTTCGACCCCAGACTAGCGAGAATGGTTTTCTCCATGGCAGATGCTATAATGTCGATCTATGTAGAGCCATCCAAAAGTTCCTAGAGGCAACCCCTTCGGTTCCCAGAACCTACAAGAAAGGATCAGACCATGTACGTGGTATATCGGGATGCCAACGTACTGAAGTTACGTTCAAAAGGGGCTCTGCTGCTGGTGGCAATTGGCCTGGTAAGCCTGTTATTGACCCCTCTTTGGCTGCCCAAAATAGCTGAAACGAACACACTCACCTGCGAGCGACTCCCGGGTGCCCCACCTTCGTGTACGCTAGAGCGCTCCTTGTTTGGTCTGAGGGTCAACCAGGAGGAGATAAACGGACTTCAAGGTGCCTATGTCGAGCACTCCACCGACGACGAGGGCGATATCCTGTATCGAGTGATACTGCGCACACAACAGGGAAATGTGCCACTCAGCCGAAGCCATGGTTCAAACTATGAACGTCAGGCCACCGCGGTTGGGCAGATCAACGCCTTTGTTACTGACGCGACGACCACCGACCTGTCGATGCGGCTCAACAGTGGAGCTGGATGGCTCCTCGGCGTTGTCCTCATCGCACTCGATGTAGGGATAACTGTCTTCGGCGTGATAGCGACCACAACTACCTGGGTCTTTGACCGACGTACGCGGCTAATAACCAAGACCCGGTGGGCCTTCGCGGGGCCAAAGATCTGGGAATATCCCATGCAAGACATCACTGCCGTGACCGTTGCCCCGAGTCAGGACAGTGAGGGAAGCACCACTTATCGAGTCGAACTCAAAACTCAGGGCGACCGCTCCATTCCACTAACACCGTGGTACTCGAGCGGATACCGAAGCAAGGAACAGACAGCCAGACTGATCCGGGACTTCCTTGAGCTTGACTGAGTTACCACGCCTGTATCGCAGTCCCTCCCCGACAGCCCCAATGCGAGCGACCGTCTGAGCCCATCCCGGGTCAGTGCCCACAGCTAGCGCATGAGCTTGCGCTACAGGATGCACACGCGCTCCCACCACTGCTACCCGCCGAGACGCGACCATTCCGCCCTCGGGAACGAGAGAAGAAAAGGGAAAGACCACGTCGAGTATGCATACTGCCACACTCGGGGCATTCGATGGGACTATCTGCATCTTTCATGGCCCGACGCGCCTCAAACTGAGCGCCACAATCATCACACCGGTATTCATAGATTGCCATCAGATATCGCCTCCAACCCAGTCTCCTGAGACCGGGAGTTTCTCGTTTCATACCTCAGCGCGATTGAGCAACTCTGCAAGCTCATCTGGGCGTATATAGCCTGCAACCCGGATCACCTGTTGTGTCACTCCATCCACCGAGGCAATCGCCCGTTTGATGTCCAGACCAAGACTGTGGGCAATCGGACACAACGGGGAGGACGGACGAAACAGATAGGAGACACGACCCGTGGCCTCATCAGCCTCCAAGTCCTCCACAAGCCGCATCCGTAAGACATCGACACCCGTCTCTGGATCAATGACATCCGCCAATCGCAGTAGAATCCGCTCGCGTAGCGTCATCTCGGTACTCATCATCGTCCTCCTTGATGCCAGTTAATTATACCAGACCTCGACAAAGTATCCGTGAGTTGACACCGTGCCCTTGCCACCTCCCCACCCGCCGCTATAATCCGCCTCCAATGACGAAACGACAGCTTGGCTGGCTCATGATTGCCAGTGGCGTTCTTGGCGCCCTGATTGTCTTTGTCTTAGGACGGATGGGCGCCGGCGCCTGGCAGGGCATTGGGCCCGTGGAAAGGGTCTTACTTGCCAGTGGGCTAATGCTTGCCCTGAGCGGCACGCCCCTTCTCAAAATGGGGCAACGACCAGCCGCCGGAAGCCATCACGAAAAGTACAGATCCCTGCCAGGGCACGCCCCTGACAACCGAGGGTCAGGAATCCTGATTGCTCTGCAGATTGTCACCCTGATAGTCTACTTCCTTTACCTCGGCGTGTTCATTACCTACGCGGTGGATCTCTTTCAATGGCCCTACGACTATGACCAGGGAGAGAGCTTCGAACTGTACGACGCTGTCTTGCACAGCCAGGGCCAGTGGCCCTATCGTGATATCAGCACGTTTCCCTTCTACGCCTCGAACTATCCGCCCGTCTTCCACTTACTAAATATGATGCTCTTCCCTGTTTTGGGCAAGACGCTTCTCTCAGGTCGCGTGCTTTCCTTTGCCGTAGCGCTGCTTACAGCCCTGCTCATCGGATATACAGTACAGCGAGAGGCCGGTGGGCGTTTCATCCCCATCGTCTCGGGTCTGGCCTACCTGGGCTCCAACTTCGTGTACCATATCGGCCCCCTGTGTAGACAGCAACTCACCATGGTCTTCTTCGAGACGCTCGCTATATCATTGATAGCGACCCTCGATGATCACCCCATCGGGCGCACTCGACGCAGCCGGCTTCGGCTGGGACTTGGCCTTAGTGCACTTTTCATGGCAGGCTACACCAAACAGTTAGCGGTCTTTACCGCTGTCGCAATCTTCGCCTATCTTTTCCTGCGCAACCCGCTACGGTCTCTCCTGGTTATGACCCTATTTGGGGCTGCCTTCGGCGCTGTCTTCCTCGCCCTGAACTGGGTCACCCAAGGCTACTGGTGGGTTAACACGATCGCCGCCAACGTCAATGCCTATATCCTGCCACAGCTCCTGGGCCTCACGCGGTCATGGCTCCACATCCACCTCGTCTTTGTCTTGGTGGCAAGCACGACGGTCATCTACGAACTCTACCTGGGGGAACTCAGCATCTTCAGCGTCTGGTTCGTGGCTGCTCTAGGCACGGGGATGCTGTCAGGAAAGTGGGGAGCCGGTGAGGCCTATTGGGTCACCTCTGTCGCAGCAGCTATCATCCTCTCCGGCATCTCCCTACAGCGCACCCAGGCCTGGCTCGCCAGGCGACTGTCAAGAGGCAGGCTGATCTGGGGGACTTTGGTGTGCATGCTCATGCTGGGACAGGCAGCCCTCATGGTCCACCTGCCCACAACCGGACCTCTATGGGGACAAGTGGCCCGGCTCCTGGGCGTAGCAAACAGGTCAGTGTACGCAGACTACCCATACTTCGATGTCATGGGTTACACTCAATTGGGCCATCTAATGCTGCCCAGAGACTACGTAAGCGGCAGCAGGATCATGGCCTACGTACGGGCCACGGAGAAACCGATTCTCAGCGAGGAAGCCGCCTTTGCTATGTTAGCGGATAAGCCAGTGGTCACCAATCCGACCCAACTCCTCAATCTCTATCACAATGGGATGCTGGACACCAGTCAACTGGAGCACATGATCCGCGAGGAAGCCTTTGGACTCATCATCATGCGTGCCCAATTCTATCCCCCACCAGTATTAGCGGCCATCGGAGAACACTATGGGCTGGTCGAACACATTCCCATGAACGGGTTTACCTACATCATCATGAAGCCCATGGGCAACCAACAACAAGCGATGTGGAGAGATAGGACCGTTCTCGTTATGGCGCCGCAGTAGGGGTGGGTATCACAGTTGCCTCGTCAGGCGAGAAGCGGGCCGCGAAATCAGCACCAAGGATAACCACGATATCATAGTCTGCTGTCGGATTCGCGCCCTGGATCACCGCTGACTTAGGGAGGTCCAGGAGTGTGGCCAACTCCAAAGCCGTCCGAGGCTTGTCCCGATTCATGATGATCAGCGATGTGTCGTAGTCTTGACGGTCGGCATTGGTGTACCGGGTCACACTCAATCCATGGACCCGTAAGAACTCAGCCGTCGCGTAAGCCAATCCCTCTGTGGCCGTGCCATTAAGCACAGCGATCGTCGCAGCTTCCTGTGCCACAGTCAGATCCGTCCCCTCAGGGGGGCGCAAGCCGAAGACCTCGTCGCGCACCTCACGGATTCTATCACGCAATGGAATCAAAATCTGCATACCGTCCGGCGTCTCAGCGAACAGGGTGCATGTCTCGTCGATCACTCGGAACTGAATGTCCTCCGGATCAACCTGAGTAGCTAGGTTGGCAAGTGCGATGACCTCATCAAGCTGAAGCCGAGGGTCCAACTGCACAGAATCCTGGACCAACTGATAGATCTCGGGCGCCCGTGCAGCAAGTTGCGGCAGCATCCGCGCATCAGTCACGCGTTCCAGGATAGCCCTGATGACCTGTTGTTGGCGGCGAGCTCGATCGAAATCACCGCCCGACGTATGACGTGTCCGGGCATACTTCAAAGCCATCTCACCATAAAAATGGTGCTCTCCTGCATCAATGTGGAGTGGATCGTAGCCATAGTTGTAATCTGGATAAGTAGGGTCATCGATGGGCTCGTCCACATAGATATCGATCCCCCCAATCAGGTCAACGAGGTCCACGAACGCCTGGAAATTGACCCGCACATAGTAGTCGATCTCGACCCCTAGATTGTACTCTACGGTCTCAACAGCCAGGGCCGGTCCCCCGCCGGGATAGTCATAGGCATCACCGATCGCATGGGCAGTGTTGATCCGGTTCTCGGTGAAACCAGGAATGGGGACCCACAGGTCGCGTGGGATCGACAACACGCCAGCTTTCATTGTGACTGGATCCAGGGTCGCCAGGATCATCGTATCGGTACGCCAGAAATCCTCCGTCTGCGCTCGCTCGTCGATCCCAAGAATCAGGACAGTGATGCGGTCCTTTCCCTGCCAGACCGGCAACGTTTGGCCTTCGACCCGAGCGACATTCGAATCCTCCTCCGTCTGCTGTTCTCCAAGGGTGAAATCGGGGAGCAGCTCTGAGCGAGCGACTTCCGCTCGCACGCGGGTGTAGACCAGCAACGCGCCGACGACCGTGACGACCAGATAGAGCAATACCAGCGCTATCTGAAACAAACGTCTGTAACGAGACACGTGTCCCACTTTCGCGTTCTCTAGGCCAGCCACATGAACTCCCATATCTACATCACGGCAGGCAAGGACCAGTGACGTGCCGTCAAGGGGACGCCGGTAGCACAAAGTCCTTACCCAGGACAATCACCACATCGTACACCGCCTGCGGGTCCTCTCCGCGCATGACAGTGGTTGGATCCAGTCTCAGCAACTTAAGCAAGGCAGCCTGAGTACGAGGTTTGTCACGGTTCATGATGATCAGCGTACTTGCATAGTCCTGACGTTCGGCATTGCCAACATGCTCCACTTTGACACCTTGCGCCCTCAGATAATCAGCCGTAGCGCTCGCCAAGCCTGGACGCATGGTCCCATTGAGTACCGCAACCACCGCCAACTCAGGGGTCGGCGTAGGTAGCAGAGGCGTCCCATTGGTGTTAGGTGAGTCCTGAGACCTTGACTCAGAGGCAAAGACATAATCCCGCACCGCACGCATCTGATCGCGCAGCGGGACCAGCACCTGCGCCCCGTCTGGCGTCACCCAAGGCTGGGTGCACGTCTCATCGATCACACCAAAACGAATCGCCTCTGGCTCGACTGCAGAGGCCAGATTGGCCAAGGCCAGAATCTGATCCAACGCCAGATCTGTATCAACCGAACCAGCCAGGGTCTCATACAGCTCGGGCGCGCTGCGAGCCAACTGAGGCAACAGCTCGTAGGAAGTCACACGATCTAGGATTGCCGTCAGAACTTGCTGCTGGCGCCGAGCCCGATCGAAATCGCTGCTGCCATGACGCGTGCGCGCGTATTTGAGCGCCATCTCCCCGTCAAAATGGTGCCAGCCAGCCTCTATGTAGAGCGGATCATAACCGTAGTTGTAATCTGGATAAAGCGGGTCGTTGATCGGCGTCTCAACATAGACATCAATCCCACCGATCTGATCCACCAGCGTGACAAATGCCTGGAAATTGATACGCACATAGTAGTCAACCTTGACCCCAAGATTGTACTCCACGGTCTCGACCGCCAGTCCCGGTCCACCTCCAGGATGATGATAAAGCTCACCCAGGAAATGCGCTGTATTGATACGTCCGTCAGGATAACCCGGGATCGGGACCCACAGATCGCGGGGGATTGAAAGCACCCCGGCCTCACGCGTAACCGGATCGATCGTGAGTAGCATCATGGTGTCGGTACGCCACGGCCCGCTTTCTTGAGCACGCTCGTCTACTCCCATGACCAGGATCGTTACACGTTCCGTTCCGCTCCAAGTAGGCAGCACTTGTCCAAAGTCATAGCTCACATGTTCACTGGGCTCCAGACGCTGCGGCACACCGGGCTTGCCCCCGGGGACCGCCAAGCTGCCCCGCACAAAGGAGACCACGAACGCAAATGCCAGCATGCCCACGACAAGCAGGACTACAATTAACCCACCGGTCACCAGGGCCGGAAGTCGTGTGCTCGTGTGTGTCCTCGATCTTCGCATTGCCACGGATCGCACGCTCAAACTTGCCTGATGGTTCTTGATGCCTGATAGAGAAAGCCTGAGGCCATTATACCATGCCCTCACCCTGTGGACTTACGTTTGCTACCGTCCAGCAAGCGACGCAGCGCGACATCCCACCTATCCATGGCCGCCTCAAAATCATAATAGGTGAGGATGAAACGGTGAGCCTCACGGGTCAAACGCTGACGCTCTTCTTTGTCTTTCAACAACTTTATCACAGCACCCGCGAAGTCAACACCTGTATCTGCCGTCAGCAGGTGGACACCTGGCGTAGCAGCAATCCCATGGTTGCATACAGAGGTGGCGACGACCGGAACCTCCATGACCATAGCATCCATGATCTTTTGTAACAGCCCTCCCGCTGTAAGCAACGGCGATACGAAGACCCTCGCACTTCGATACCAGGGAGCCAAATCCTCCACAAACCCCTTGACGATCACGTGCTCGTCGTCCCCACGCAACAGAAGCCATTCGGGAGGATGGCTCCCAACAACCACGAACTTCGCCTCCGGCTCTGCAGCAGAGATCGACGGCCAGACAACGTCCAGGAACCAGCGGACCCCCTCCTGGTTGTACCTGCGTCCCATAGCTCCCACAAAAAGGATAATCGGTCCGCTATCAGGCAAATCTGCCTGGCCATGGGACCCTTGAATCGAGGGAGCCAGGGGCACCATCAACAATTGGCTCTCGGGAATGTAAGGAGCCAGCAGGCGGCGGTCTCCCTCAGAGATTGCCACGACCATCTGATGCCGCCGGAGAAGATCGATCTCTATGCGCTTAACCAACAAGCGCAAAACGGTCAGTCCTAGACGTCTGCCCTTTTGGGCACGGTCCCGCTCTTGCTCGACGAGAAACCAGTTGACATCCTGGGTACGAAATGAGGCTGGTGGACGACGCAGACCGAGCGCAATGGTAGCGGTCTGAGTCGTCTCCACATGCAGTAAGTCAGGTTGCAACTCGCGCAGTGCCCGACAAAGCGCTCTACGAAAGAGAAGGTAGCTATGCATCACGGCAAGGAAAGGGGGCCCCGCCATGTCACGGTGATGAGGGACTGTGATGACGGTCCTGCAGACGGCCTCCACCGCTGGCAACTGCGCACGCTCGACCTCTCGGATACGAGACACCAGCGAAAGCACGTATCCACGCGCGCGGAGCGCCTCTAGCACCCGGAACAGCGACTCCCCACCTGCATGGCCCACGCCAGGCCCAGGGAATTGCTTGTAGGCGACCAATATGTGAGGCATCTCGTAGACAAATAGGGTCAGACTACTGGCAATGCCTGAACGATGACCTCGGGTCGGTTGCGGGCACGCCGATAGAAGAAATGCGAGAGAGCACCTGCGACAGAGCGCTCGACTGTCGCGGGCGGCGTACCCGGGCTTATCCCCCGCATGGCATTCCGCACTTCAGCTACCACGTCTGGCAGTAGCGTGCCCATGACCGCATCGCTGGCGATCCCGATACCGTGCACGCGCACGTCACCAAGGATCTTCCCGCGTTTCTGATCGTAGATAAAGGCTACACTACAGATCCCCGCATCACCCAGCGCTTCACGACGCCGGATAAGCTCTGGGCTGATCGCATCGCCCACCCACGCACCATCGACAAAGACGTACCCACCAGGCACTCTCTCCCCGATCTCCATACTGTCCGCAGTGAATCGGAGGGGATAACCGTTCTCTACAACCGCAATGGCATCCCGCGGAACCCCAACCTCTTCAGCCAAATCTGCGTGTAGAGTCAGATGCCGCAGTTCCCCATGGATTGGCACGAAGAACCGGGGTCTCAAGATGCTGATCAGGAACTTCTGCTCCTCTTGGCTGGCATGGCCCGAGACGTGAACTGGCTCGACGGGGTGATAGACGACACGCGCCCCTTTTTGAAACAGGCGATTGATGACTCGATGCACACCCTCTTCATTCCCCGGGATCGTGTGTGAGGACAGCACCACCGTATCTCCGGGTACGATCCGCAACGTCGAGTGACGGCCGGTGGCAAGCCTACCCAGGATTGATCTTGGCTCTCCCTGGGCACCGGTGGCAATGATCGTCACCTGGTGCGGCGGCAACCGATTGATCTCTTGAAGCGACAGGATCATGTCATCGGGCACCTCATCCATGTATCCCAGTCGGCGCGCCATCCTCACGTTCTTGACCATGCTTGTGCCAGCAATGGCCACACGGCGCCCAAACGTCCTCGCCACCTCCATCACCTGGCGGATGCGCGAGATGAGAGAGGCGAAGGTAGCAACAATGACTCGTCCCTTGGCCCTACGGAAGACATCGGCCAACGCCACGTTCAGCGATTGCTCAGACGGTGTCCGGCCTGGGTGATCAGCGTTGGTCGAGTCCGCCAGGAGCACAAGCACCCCGCGTTGGCTGAACTCGGCCAGTTTCCCGATATCCGTGGGCCACCCATCAACTGGCGTATGATCGAACTTGTAGTCACCGCTGTGGACCACCAGGCCCACTGGAGTCGTAATACCAAGCCCCACGGCGTCGGGGATGCTATGGCAGACATGATAGGGCTCCACTTTGAAGGGACCGATATTCAACACCTCACCCGGTGTCATCGTCTGCAGCTTCACGCGCTTCAACACCTCGCTACGCAGTTTGACCTCGATGAGTCCTCGGGTCAGCCGCGTGGCGTAGATCGGCGCATTGAACTCCTGCAGGAAATGGGGCAGCGCACCAATGTGATCCTCGTGCCCGTGCGTGATCACGATTCCCCGGATGCGGTCCTCCTTGCCACGCAGATAGCGATAATCTGGGATCACATAGTCCACGCCGTGCATGTCACTCTCAGGAAACATCATCCCCACGTCGATGATCAGGATATTTCGGCCGTATTCCACGGCCATCATGTTCTTACCAACCTCCCCCAATCCGCCCAGGGGCACAATTTGCAGCCGTTCCATGGATAAACTCACCTTCCGAAATATTAACGATGCTATCGCCTGGATAGCATCGACAAAGACAATCCCGGAGCACACTTGCTCCCTGTCCATATCCTAACACACGCGCCATGCCTTGTCAAACTTGACAGGTCAACGCTTTATGCTAGCATAAGATTAATTGCCCCCATCGTCTAGTTTGGTCTAGGACACAGGCCTTTCAAGCCTGGTACATGGGTTCAAATCCCGTTGGGGGCACCAGCAAGGGCCTGGTTCTTTGCCAGGCCCTTGTGCGTTCGCTCGCCCTGGTGATTGAGAATCAGTCCGCCGAGTCGGGGGTTAGCTCTCTTGCCGTCCTGCGCCGTTGTGGATCTGCCTCCTCTATCTATTCCCCGGCGACACTCATCGCACCCCGCCATTTGGCGGGGGCCACATACGTCATCTGGCCCTACTTCACCGATGACGCCGACACTATAGTGGGAATGCGTACTAGGCGCGACACCACACATCCAGTCAATCATCACACCAGAGAGGAGATATGATGATCGCACCCATGCCACGCGCATTACCGAATGCGTTGGCCTATGATTCTGCAGAAACGCTCACATTCGGACATGCCCCGCACCCCGTAACTTGCGGGTATGACGTCACCATCGGCGGCGGCGAAGTGCTGCCCGAGATCAAGTTCACACTTCCCACAATCCTTATCGAGGAGGCCAACATCCCGCGCATTCGCGATATCTATCGCGAGATCGTCACTCAAGTCCTCGAAAAGAGCATACGCCTGAACCAGCCGGCGCTGGTACTGGAGTTTGAGCAGCTCTACGAGATGACACGCGATCCTGCGCTGGGGGCGATGATCACTGCCGACATTCGTGAGGTGATGGACACTTTCCACACTCGCTACGGCATCCGCACGGCGTTACGGGTGACGGTAGCAGACATCCGCGAGCAACAGCGCCCGCCCCGCATGCAGGATGGACCACTATTGGCCCAGATGCTGGAGGCGTTCGAGCTCTGTGCAGCGGCCGGTGCAGACCTGCTGGCGATCGAGAGCACTGGCGGCAAGGAGGTGTCAGACCGTGCACTCCTGGAGGCAGACCTCGGGGGAATCGCCTACGCACTCGGCGTCTTGGCCCCCGTGGACATGGGATCCCTGTGGGACCAGATCAGCTCAATCGCCGCACGCCACGGCGTCGTCCCTGCAGGCGATACGGCATGTGGCTTCGGCAACACAGCGATGCAACTCGCGCACCAGGGTATGATCCCCAAAGTCTTGGCCGCAATCGTGAGGCTTATGACCATCCCCCGCTCACTTACCGCCGTTCTGCATGGCGCCGTCGGCCCACTCAAGGATTGTGGATATGAGAACCCGGCGATCAAGGCACTTACCGGCGTGCCTATTGCTATGGAAGGCAAAGCGAGCGCATGCGCCCATTCTTCACCGTTAGGCAATATCGCCAGTGCCACCTGTGACCTCTGGAGCAATGAGTCCGTCCAACAGGTGCGATTGCTTGGTGGATATGCGCCCGAAGTCTTCGCCGAGATCCTGATTTACGATTGCCGTCTGATGAACCAGGCCCTGGCAACCGGCACGGCGAGAACATTGCGTGAGCTCTTCGTACGTTCCGATCGCACCCTTGACCCGCAAGCCCTCGTGTTGGACCCGGCAGTCATGTTTGAAGCGGCCACACGTCTCCTGGAGAGTGGCACTGACACGCTTGCTCAGGTCATAACCATGGGTCATCTGGCAGTAGAGGTTATCGAGCGAGCAGTAGCTCACGGGGAGCTCAAGCTCTCTCCCCGCGAGTCGAGATGGCTTTCTAAGCTCCAGCGCACATTGGACACCCTGCCAGATGATCCCGAGGCCCTCCGGGAAGGGGTCGATCCAAGGTACAGCGAGTTTTACCTTCCCCAGGCATACGGCCTGTAAGCACCACACGCGGGGAAGCAGGGATGATGGACAGCGCGCAGCTTGACCAATAGACCGCACCATGGCAGATGAAGCCCGGGACACTGAAGTGAACAACAGAAACAGTATGACCGGAGACTACGAGCGCTATGAGCGCCAAATCATCCTTCCCGGCATAGGCGTCGAAGGCCAACAACGCCTGGCACATGCTCGTGTGTTGATCGTCGGTGTCGGGGCACTGGGATCGGTCCTGGCATCCGGCATCGTACGTGCCGGCGTGGGATTCGTGCGCCTGGTGGATCGTGATTACCTGGAACTGCACAACCTCCAACGGCAGACTCTCTTCGACGAGGACGACGTTACCGCCGACTTACCCAAAGCAATCGCCGCCGCGCGCAAGCTTGCGCGTATCAACAGCCAGGTGACGATAGACCCTGTCGTAGCGGATGTCACCCACCGTAACGTTGAAGCATTGCTTGAGGACTGTGATTTAGTCCTGGATGGCAGCGACAACTTCGAAGTTCGCATGTTGATCAATGAGGCGTGCCTCAAGCACAGCAAGCCCTGGATCTATGGCGGCGTCATTGGGACCTATGGCGTAACCATGCCTATACTTCCCGGTGGTCCATGTCTGCGCTGCCTCCTACCCACGGTGCCGGCACCGGGCACCCAGCCCACCTGCGACACAGCCGGTATATTGGGCACAGTCCCCCAGGTCGTCGCCGCTCTGCAAGTCACCGAGGCCCTGAAACTCCTCACCGGGCACATCGACGCGCTATGTCGGGAGCTGCGCTATTTTGACGTCTGGACGGGAGAGGTTGTGAACATCGACGTCAGCGCTGCCACCGCACAGCCCTGTCCTGTCTGCCAACAGGGCACATACGAATGGTTGGCAGGTCAACACGCCAACACGGCCGACGCACTGTGCGGCCGCGATGCCGTACAGATCCACCCACGCGACGACACCGAAACCATCGACTTTGGCCCCCTGGCAGAACGGCTGGCCGTTCTTGGGGAGGTGACGCACAATGACTTTCTGCTACGCTTCCGCAAGCCTCCCCACGAGATCGTGCTGTTCCGCAACGGCAGGGCCATTATTCACGGCGTCACAGATGTCCAGAGCGCCCGGACGCTTTACGCGCGTTACATCGGTCACTGATTGCTCCCGAACGAATGTGTGCTATACCCCTGACTAACCCATACCCCGGGACACATACGACACACGAATGGAAGTCTGGACCAGCGCTTGCCCCTAAGCGGCACGAGAATGGACAGGAGAACCGTGGGGGGATACTCCGGCAAATGGATGTCTGTTTTGCAGATAAGGAGATGCCGATGGACAAGATCAAACGATCTGTCTCACAAAGCTTCTTGGCTATTGGGATTGT
>CAZHBB010000010.1:36358-53080 GCA_964530185.1 uncultured Anaerolineales bacterium | reverse complement strand
TACTCGCAGCTCCCACTGCCGTTCTGCCTGGCATCTCTCTTGCCCTTTTAAGGTATGGTTACTATACCATGCCTTGCTACTTCTGTCAAGACGATAGAAACACTCTGATCTCCACTGCCTCCCAACAGCCAATATCCTACCACACGATGGAACGCTGTCAACCACGGAACTGTCAGCACCCCCAAAACGTCTCAAAGACAGAATGTGATGCACGTTGAAGGAGGCAAATCATGAGCGACACCCACCGCAAGTGCATGATATGGCTCGGGGGCCTGATTTTGACAGCGCTGGTGACCATATGGCTGCCAGCGACGGCATTGGCTGACGGTATTATCATCATCGACCCGCCTCCAGTTCCACCTCCGGCTCCCATCTGGCTCACCATACGCTATCACCACGTGGAGGTGGCCATCGAGGGGCAGATTGCGACGACACGGATTGATCAGGTTTTCCGCAACGACACCCACACCACTGTCGAGGGCACATACATCTTCCCGCTGCCCACCGGTGCCACGGTACAGGACTTCATGATGTGGGTTGATGGCAAACCTATGGAAAGCCGCATCCTCCCCGCAGACGAGGCCCGCCGGATCTACGAGGACTACGTTCACCGTCACCGCGACCCCGCGCTCCTCGAATATGTAGGCAGGCAAACCATTCAGGCCCGGATCTTCCCTATCCCACCCGGCCAGGAGCGCCGCATCCGACTGCAATATACGCAAGTCCTCCCCCTCGACCAGAACATGCTCCACTACCGATACCCCCTCGACACTGAGCGCTTCTCCAACTATCCGCTGGAGCATGTCAGCATAAGCGTAGATATCGCCAGTGAGGCTCCTCTAGGAGCACTTTACTCCCCTACCCATCAGGACAAGATCCAGATCACCCGCATTGACAGCACCCATGCCCACATCGCTTACGAAGCTAAGGACCTCCTCCCCGACCGTGATTTCGAGCTTTTCATCGGTCAGAACATCGAGGACCTAGGTGCACAGGTCCTGTCTTTTAGACCTCCCGGCGAGGACGGTTACTTCCTTCTCTTGCTGAGTCCGCCCCACGACCTACCGCAGGCCCAGTCCGTCCCCCGTGATCTCTTCCTCATTTTGGACACCTCAGGCTCGATGGAAGGGGAGAAGTTGGCTCAGGCCAAGGACGGGCTGACCTATATCCTGCGTCACCTCAACCCCGAAGACCGATTCAACATCATCGCTTTCAGCAGCCAGGTGCAGCGCTATGCCTCCACTTGGGTCCCGGCAACCGAGACCGCGGCCGCCCTGGACTGGATCGAAGGACTCGAAGCCATTGGGGGAACCAATATCTACCTAGCTCTCTCTGAAGCACTCAGAGACGTGAAGCCTAATCGTTATACAACGCTCATCTTCCTCACAGACGGCCTGCCGACAGAGGGTATCGTCGATGAGGACCTCCTCCTCGCCGCCGTCGCTCGTGAGACTCCCTCTGACGTCCGTATCTTCCCTTTCGGCGTGGGATACGATGTGAATGTAGTCCTTCTCGACCAGTTGGCGTTGGAACACCAGGGACGCGCGACCTATGTGACCCCAGACCAGCGGCTTGACGAGCGGATCTCCGCCTTCTTCGCCCGGATCCAGAGTCCCGTTATGACCTCCATAGCGGTGGAATTTGGTCCAGGTGTCGACATCTATGATCTCTATCCCACCCCTCTGCCCGATCTCTATCTCGGCACTCAACTCATCGCTGCTGGACGGTACCGAGGTGATGGCCTGACAACGCTTATCGTGACTGGGACCATGGACGATCACACTGTGAGCTACCGCTACCCCGTAACATTATCCCCCCGCCATGGCGATTCCTTTGTGCCAGCCCTCTGGGCTACGCGCAAGATTGGCTATCTGCTGACCCAGGTGCGTCTTTACGGCGAACGCCCCGAATGGATCGAGGCCATCGTAAAACTCAGCCTACGGTACGGCATCATCACCCCTTACACCTCCTTCCTCATCGAGGAGCCAGAGCACGTCATGACGCGCGAAGGTCGCGAGAAAGCAGCCGACACCATGCAGCAGCGCTTAGCAGCAACCCCCACTGCGGTCTCTGGTGCCCAGGCCGTGGAGGATGCCAAGCTGCGACAGGAACTTGGTGGTGCCGAAAGCGCTCCGGCCTGGAATCCTGGAACGGAGGTATCAACGGGAGGAAACACCATGCGTATCCAGCGCGTCGCCGATCACGCATTCATCTGTGACCCCACCCTCTGCACAGATACCCGCTTCGTGCCCGATGAGATGAACCCAATGGTGGTGCCGTTCGGTTCCCAGACCTACCAGGAGTTGCTCCAGCGTTCACCGTTTTGGGCGCAGTGCTTCGCGTTGGCACCAGAGGTCATTGTCGTGGACGACAATGGAACCGCCTATCATCTCACGCTCGAAGGGGCGCTCCCCCCCGAATCGCCTCTGACAACGACAAACCCACCTTCCCTTACCGTCCCACCCGTCACTGTCACACCTCAAATCGACACAGTAGGATCTCCCACTCCGGCCACAACAGGACCAATCTCCACGCCAGAGAATCCCACGCCGATCACCGCCCCACGTGGGAACATGTGTCTCAGCGTGTGGCTGATTCTTGTCCTCTTGGCAACGGCCGTGCTCAAACATCTGCTTTGAACAAAGTGCAAGCGTCTTCGGGTCACGCATGGCAGACGTCAGATGACAGGCGTCAGCGGTGATCCGAAGATGCATGCCAAGGCCAAACGCCGCGTCATCCTCGGCTGACCTCTTCCTTGCCCTGGCCTCGGAGTATGGTATATTGAGTTTTGCTTCTTCGGGGCAGGGTGAGGTGCTGGATGGAACCCAGCACTGATTCCCGACCGGCGGTAAGTGCTCCAGTCAGGGGCATGAGCCCGCGAGCGGGTGCGTTGCGCCCGTAGACCCGGTGCGAGGCCGGGGCCGACGGTATAGTCCGGAAGGGAGAAGAGGCATATATCGATCTGTTGATGAACCCTGCCCCGAAGCCATTAGCTTCGGGGCTTTTTTCTTTGGACGCAGACGCAGTGAATGCGAGGAGGGGGGCTCACTTGAAAGCGTCAATGCAGGCCCGGCTCGGCCGTGGGGCATATCGGACCCCATCAGAGGTCCAGTCACCCGTGCCAGTGTCCAGGGGGTTTCCATTCTACCTGCTCATGGGCACCCTGATGTGCGCAGTATGGCAGATAGCTATGTGGAGCCTGTCAGGCTCAGCGCGTCGCTTCCTCGTACCAGCACCCACTGAGGTAGGGCTAAAGCTGCTCAAGTTAGTCTCCAACGGCACGCTCTTCCATCACGTCTGGATAACACTGCGAGAGATGGGCCTGGGACTCCTCCTGGGAACCTCCGTCGCAGCCCTATTGGGTTATGCGCTTGCCCACAGCCAGATCCTCTCCTACCTATTTGAGCCCGTGATTGTCGTTTCGCAGGCTGTGCCCATTGTGGCACTTGCCCCCCTACTGACGGTCTGGTTTGGCCCTGGCATCGCATCAAAGGTCGTCGTCTGTGCCCTCATTGTGTTCTTTCCGATCCTTGTCAACGTGAGCGCCGGCCTCAAACGGATCGACGCACGGCTGCGCGATCTCTTCCGCCTGTACGAAGCCTCGAGAGCTCAGGTGCTTTTCCATCTTGAGATCCCGGCTGCGGCGCCAGCTGTCCTGTCCGGGTTGAAAATAGGCGGCACGCTGTCTGCGATGGGAGCTGTGGTAGGCGAGTTCGTCGCCTCCACCGAGGGCCTGGGTTATCTGATCAAACAAGGGCAGAATCTCTATGATCTTCCGATGATGTTTGCAGCCATCATCGTGCTGATGCTCATTGCAACCGCCATATATGGCCTGCTGAGTCTACTGGAACACAAGGCACTCCATTGGGAGCGGCAAGGGCGTTGACCTATCTCAGAAATCAGCAGCACATGGTTAAGGAGGACATCCTATGAAGACACATCCGGGAAGAAGCACCTATATAGCACAGCTACTCCTCAGTATTGCGATGTTGTTGTTTTTGGGACTTGCCAGCGCCTGTCAACGACCGGGAGGACAGGATCTACAATCCATCTCGCTGCCCATGGGCTACGTGGCTAACGTACAGTTCAGCCCATTCTATGTCGCGAAAGAGCGCGGCTACTTCGCCCAAGAGGGGTTTGACGTCACCTTCGACTACCGTTGGGAGACGGATGGCATTCAGTTAACAGCTAGTGGTGAGGTGCCATTTACGGTTGCCAGCGGCGATCAGATCATCCAGGCTCGCAGTCATGGACTACCAGTAATCGCCATCGCAGGTTGGTATCAACGTTTTCCAGTAGCGATCATCAGCTTGGAAGGAACCCCTCTGGATTCTCCACGGGACCTACGTGGCCTGCGCATTGGCATCCCGGAGACCTTCGGAGCCTCCTATATCGGCCTGAGAGCCCTTCTGGAGGTCGGCGGCCTTACAGAAGAGGACATCGAGCTTCAGACAATCGGCTATACGCAATTGGCAGCGTTGACTAACGGAACAGTAGACGCCGTAGTCGTCTATGCCAACAACGAACCTATCGTCCTGGCCCATCAGGGCGTGCCATACAACATGCTCAAGGTAGCCGATTACGTCGATCTTGTCTCGGCCGTTGTAGCCAGCAGCGACGCCTTCGTCGCGGATGAGCCAGAGACCGTCAGAGGCTTCGTCCGCGCTTTCCTCAGAGGACTCAGCGACACCCTGGCCGACCCCGACGCCGCATTCGAGATTAGCAAGAAATATGTGGAAGGTCTGGAAGATAATGCGGAAGTCCAACGTGCCGTCCTCACTGCTTCGATCGCGCTATGGCAGACGCCAACGCCTGGCATGATGCAAGCAGAGCCCTGGGCACGCGCCCAGAAGGTCATGCTACAGGCCGGTCTCATCGAACGCCTAACCCCAGTCGACAAACTCTTCACCAACGCATTTGTCGAGGTCCCATGAGCCCTTGGGGCAAGAGCGAATCCCATGCGACACAGGCGTGGGATCAGCACGCTGTCCAACCTGGCTCCCAGAGGAACGCGGCGCCCTTGCTTCGCCTTGAAGGAATCAGCGCACGCTACATAAGCCATCTGGGAGAACTGGAAGCGCTGGAGCACGTGAATCTGGATGTCGCCCATGGCGAGTTCATCTGTCTTATCGGCCCTTCAGGATGCGGGAAATCGACCCTCCTGCGTATCACGGCTGGCCTTCTGCGCCCCACCCAGGGTCAGATTCTGCTGGCAGGGCAGCCACAGATCGCACCGAACCGCAGGGTCGGCTTTGTCTTCCAGGATCCCACGCTCCTACCGTGGCGCACGGTGTGGCGAAATGTGTCCCTACCCCTGGAGATACTGGGGTTGTCACCTAAGGAGGTCCATGCACGCACCCGGGAGCTCTTAGAGCTTGTGGATCTTCTCGACTTTGCGCACGAATTTCCGGGGAATCTATCTGGCGGCATGGCACAGCGCACAGCCCTGGCACGGGCCCTGGCACAGCAGCCGGAACTCCTGTTACTGGATGAGCCGTTCGCATCGCTGGACGCACTCACGCGTGAGCGCATGGCGGAGGAGTTCCTGCGGATCTGGGAGCGTGACCATCGCACGGTCCTTATGGTGACCCACAACGTGGAGGAAGCAGCGCTTCTGGCAGATCGTGTTGTGGTGCTTAGCCCACGTCCAGGGCGGATCACCGAGATCGTTCAGGTACCCATACCACGACCTCGCTCCCTGCGGCTACTGGGCACTCCTGTTCTCCAGAACATCGCACAGCATCTGCGCGAGGCACTGGCCCGGGGCAGCACCCCCACCTCAAAGCTCAGAGACCATTAGGGGCCAGGGCTCCTCCCGCAGAGAGACCTTCTTGTCCCTCCTCGGGCCAGGAGATCTCCAGGTGCGCCACATGACGCACACGATAGGTGACAGACCAGATCCCAGACGCCACCGCACGCACTGCCCGCTCGGGCAGAGGTTCACCATCCAGAAGGACTTCAGAGGGGCGCCTGGGCAGTGCCAGCCATACCGCCCCCTCAGCAACTCTATCCAACCGCATTGTGAAGGATAGGCGGGCCCCCTCCAGCTCCCATCCAGAGATCTCGGCGCCTTGCGAGATATGAAAGGTAGAAGAGACAAGATGGGGTTCAGGTTTGACGACCCGTACACCCAGGAATACGACCCCATGCGGTGCTATATGGAGTACAGGCCGCATGCCTCCAGGGCCCAAGAGAAAATAGCGCCGCTCCCAGAAATCAACAATATGGTAAGCCTTCCGCTCATCCAGTGGGATGCTCTCAGGCAATGGACGTTCAATAGGGTCCGCTCCCCAATTGAAGACAGCGACTAACCGCCATCGGCCCCATGGCCGCGCGACGGGAGTAACCACGACCTCTGGCATGGGCTGTTCCAAAAGGTCAAAAGTATCCATCCCATCCAGGAGTGGCGGAAGAAGTGCAGCCACCAATTTGCGCCGCTCCTCCGGCAGATCGTCGAGATCATCCGAGAGAAAGATCTGTCCACCCGTCATACCGATCAGCGTAAGCTGAGCCAACACCTCATCGAGCGATAGAGTTGAGTCCTCCTCTCTGAGAATGGCTACATCCGGATCGTTGACCCACCAGCGGCCGTGCATCCAACCACGCGTCATGACGTTGCGCAGACTGTTGCGCAGTGACGGAAGTGCGGGATTCCCCCGGACGAACCTCCCCACACCACGCACGAGGGGCTCCCAATGAGGCGCGGTATCCGGCCCAACTCTGACCGCATCCAACAACCCTATGGCCGGACCCAATGGCACCCCACAGCCCAGGAGATATACATCCTCACCAGCCACCTCCCGGATCACACGCAGCGCCTGCCGCAATGCCTGGGCCCTCGTCATCGCGCGATTGTGGCGCACTCCCGAAAGCGCTGCGGCATAGAGAAAATCCAACTTCAAATACTCATATCCCCATTCATGAACGAACGTGTGCACTATATCGCCCAAGAACTCCTGGACATCCGGATGTGTGACATCCAGCGCCCGCCCCATGAAACTCCACACCCATCCAGCCCGCACAGGGCGCCCACGCGGCCCCCGCAACAGCCAGTCTGGATGTTCTCGCGCAAGTTGGGAGCCGCGTTCTACGAGGAATGGCGCAAACCACAGTCCAGGCTGAAAGCCCGAACCATGAATCCGTTCCGCCAGCCATGCCAGGGAGTGAGGAAAGCGCTCATTGCATCTCTGCCAGTCCCCCCACGCCATCTGGTATCCATCATCCAACTGCACAACGCGCAGAGGCACCTCGTCGGCGATAAGAGCCGCGGAGGCTAGATTCTCCATCATCTCCGCTTCGCTCACGTCATGGCCATAGACATACCATGAACACCAACCGCTCAGGGCACGACCAGTGTTCGGCACAGCCATCTGGCGCGCCACAGCATGAGCGTATTGTGCGAACGGGTCGCCACACGGCAGCGGCACCCACTCGATATAGAACCATTCGGAGTAGCGTGATTCGCCCGCTGTAAGCGAGACATCATCCATCTGTGTCTGGACCATGAAGCGCTGGTGTCCTGGACGCAGATCAGCCCAGGTCTGACCAAACTGGTCCCCAGTCGAGGCAATACCGCCCAGCAAGGCCTCACGCTCCGTCACCAGCGCTCCAACAGTCTCACTCCAGAAGCGACCCGACGCTGAGGTCCGTGGTGTGACGGCATTGTGGATCATGGGGCCCTGGAGAATTCCCATGAGCCTGGAGAGGGCAAAGGCGCGGGAGCCGCGCGGTTGAAACCCCGCCGGCGACCAAGACTGCCATCCGTTGACATAAAACCCAACCGGCGCCGCATTGGCTGCAATACCCTCTGGCACCGTGCGTATGAAGAAGCGACGCAGGCGCGCTGGGCTAGGGCCCACGTTGGTAACGCTCAGGCGGATCAGGGCGAAGGGTCGACCGGGGTATAAGCGCACGCGCATCGAAAGCGCCAACCCCTGAACCTCCTGATAGAAGAACTGGGCCTCGCCTGCCGGGCCATGCACGTCCTCCAGGCGTTGGACGACGTCACGGCCTGGCACAAGCCCAGCAGTGGTCAGCGTGTAAACTCGGCCTCGCCTCGAGACCTCGACGCCTGCCACGAACTCCAACAGACGTCCAGGGCTCCCCAGGCGGAAGGTGCCACTCCGCGCATCCCAGGACAGGTCAAAGGACGGGCTTTGCAGCAATGGCTTGAACACCCTGTCTATGACCTCCTGCCTGCACTCAACGGTACAGCGTACGCGCTACGACTCGCTGACGACTCGAAGATGCAACTCCTCAAGCTGACGTGGCGACACCTCGGAAGGCGCGCCCGCCATCAGATCCGTCGCCTGTGTCGTCTTTGGGAAAGCGATGACCTCCCGTATGCTGGTCTCCCCTGCCAGGATCATCGTAAGTCGGTCCACCCCCGGCGCGATCCCCCCATGGGGAGGCGCACCATAGGAGAAAGCCTCCATCATATGACCAAAGCGCGCCCGGGCCTCCTCCTCTGAGTATCCCAGCACGCGGAAGATGTCCGACTGAATCTTGGGGTCATGCACACGGATGCTCCCCGAGGCGATTTCGTACCCATTACATACCAGATCATAAGCGTCAGAGAGCACGGCTGCAGGATCATCCACCATTGCTTCGTACGTGTTGGGGCGAGGCATGGTAAAAGGATGGTGCGCCGCATCCCAACGATCCTCTTCTTCGTTCCATTCAAACATGGGGAAGTCCAACACCCACCCCATAGCGATCAAACTGTCGTCAACCAATTGCAGTCGATCCCGGAAGGTCAGCCGCAGTGCTGAAAGGGCCGCGTTCACAGTCGCCACTTCGTCCGCCACAATGCAGACCAGGTCACCGGGCTCGGCGCCGGTCAACTCAGCGATGCGCGCAATTTCCCCCTCCGCCAGGAACTTGACGGCTGGCCCACGCACCCCCTCCGGTCGATAGGCCAACGTCACCACCCCCTTAGCCCCCTCACGCATGGCAATCTCGGTCAACTCATCAAGCTCGCGTCGACTGTACGATGCGCATTTGGGCACAGCAATGCCCTTGACCACCCCACCTCCCGCTGCCACACTCCGAAAGACCCGAAAATCACTTTCAGCCAACACCGCGGTCAGGTCAACCAACTCCATGCCGAAACGCAGGTCGGGCTTGTCTGTGCCGTAACGCGCCAACGCTTCCGCATACGACATCCGCGGGAACGGGGAAAGGACATGCTTCTCAGGTACGACAGCAGGCACCAGGGCAGTGAACATCTCCTCAATCAATTGTAGCACGTCATCCCGATGTACAAAGGACATCTCGAGGTCGAGTTGAGTGAATTCGGGCTGCCGATCCCCACGCAGATCCTCGTCGCGGAAACAACGAGCGATCTGATAGTAACGCTCAAACCCAGCTACCATCAGGAGCTGTTTAAGCTGTTGTGGCGACTGAGGCAACGCATAGAAACGCCCCGGATGGAGGCGACTGGGCACCAGGTAGTCACGCGCGCCCTCCGGCGTGGACTTGAAGAGATAAGGCGTCTCAATCTCCAGGAAGCCCCGTGCATTCAAGAACTGCCGCATGAACTGCACAATCCTATGACGAAGCGCCAAATTGCGTTGCATGCGCGCGCGCCGCAGATCCAGATATCGATAGCGCAGCCGCAGTGCCTCGTCAACAGGCGCATCATCATAGATATAGAAGGGCGGCGTCTTAGAAGTGTTGAGGATGCGGATCCGCCCCGCGGCGACTTCGATCTGTCCGGTGGCCCACTCAGGATTCTCCTGCCCCTCAGGACGACGGCGGACCACACCCTCCACCTGAATCACATATTCTGAACGCACCTGGTCAGCAATCTCTTGCGCTTCAGAGGAGATATCCTTGCTGGCCACCACCTGCACCAGCCCCTCTCGATCGCGCAGGATAATGAAGACCATTCCCCCGAGGTCACGGCGCAGATGGACCCACCCCGCCAAAGTCACGGCCCGGCCCACATGTTCCAGCCGGAGTGCTCCACAACTATGGGTTTTATACATAGACCCTTGTCTCTCCTTACAGCAAAGTGAACGACACTATACCACAGATACCATTGAGCTACAATGAAACTTACGTTCAACCCCAACCAGCATCCCTCCCGAGCCACAGCACAAGCATCACCAGGATCAAGGGCAGCCAGAGGCAGCGGGACGCCCTGGCGCCCTCGACCGGCAGATAGGATGGCAGGGGCGTGGGTGTGGACAAGGCACGACGTAGCGGGGGCGTGGCGCGATAGATCGGCTCCTCAAGAGTCGCCTCAGTTTGCAGGGGCAACGCCCGGTCGAAAGTCGGGGTGGGTGTTGGCAGCAAGAAACGAGTTGGGGTCGGCAGCACGGAGTAGCCAGCCCCTTCTGGGGTCGGTGCAGCTTCGGGTGATGCGATGGGTGACAGGATTGGTGTGGCGGCGCCGTCAATGGGGAGGCTTGCCCGCGGACTCGGAGTTTCAGGGGGAGATTGACCGGGCGTCGGAGTAAATGGTTGCGTAGACATCTCCATGTATTGATCGACCATCTGTCGGGTGATATCCAGATAGAGCGTGCCATACGTTAACCCGGGCTCTATCTGCGTACAGCATGTCCACTCATTGAAACTCCGCAACAGGACCCAGTCCGGATCGCTGGCCACAGCCGCAGCCCACTGTGAACGATAGACCTGACCATCTAACCGCTCTGCGAGCGCATCGCGTGGACACTGGACATTGCCACACAGACCGCACCCAGGCATCACTGGAGCGACCCAGTAGCGCCAACTGCCATGGTCAATACCCCACTGGCGGACCATCGCCCCAGCCCGCTGCAGTGTCTCTGTCAGCACCTCACTTGCGGTGGGGTCGAAAAGGAAGGCCCCATCGAATACGCGAAGCGCATCCTGAGAAACGGTGTCAGCCATCCAAATCTGGACATGATGGGGGTCCAAGCGGTTGCGCAGAGCTTCCCAGGCTGGTAATGAGATCCTTGATGCACGTCGCAGAAATACCACAGGGCGTCCCCCAAGCCGCAAATAAGCATCTCGCGGCATATGGCGCGTCCCCAGGGCAACCAAAGCCGCCTCCACAGCCTCGACACTCTCAAACTCGGGCCTCGTCAAGTCCAGAAGGACAGTGATGCGGAATGCCGCTGTCTGTGAAACTTCCATCAGAGAGACAAGAGCCCCTTCAGTTGGGTTGTTGGTCGGGTTCGGTCCCCACCACTTCACCACAAACCCATCGATGCCGGCCTCCTTGGCCTGCCGCACGTGGTGCCCTAGAGTCACGGCATCAGCCGATGTATACGGAACCGGAGGTACATCGCATAGCCCTTCAGACCAGCTCCGCCAGTCATAAGAGGCCACATAAACCGCAAGCACAAGTTGAGGCCGCTGGGCTGTTTGAGGGGAGACGCCAAGAGCCAAAATCAACATCAGAGCCAAGCCCCATCCGGCACGGATACGCAGACCCGGTCGAAGCCCAACGCTCATTACCCCTCCATCAGGCCACTGATCGTTCTCTCGAGGTAGCGTCAGTATAGGTATAGGATCCTCAATCGCAACAGGACCTGCCCGTACACGTACCAGGGAGCTTCTCCAACCATCCCCAAAAGTGAAGCATTGCAACCGAGAGACTGTCACAAAAGTGGTGGGGGAGAGGCGGTGACTGTCACATCTGTCAAGGCCTTTGCCGAGAGCCGCCACCGCAAGCGATGGCCCGCGTACGCCACCCATCCACCAAGGTGACAGTCACCCCACAGGGTTGAGAAGCCACTCAAAGCAGGAGGCTTGTCATGAATTACCAGATGTCAAGATGGAAGCTGGCCTTGCCCCTATTCCGCCAACCGTTCTTGGGACACTCACGCATCCGAACGAGAGTGGACAGAGCTCCTGCCATCCGGTATAATGCAAGGCAACCAGACTAAGGAGAGAGTTATGCCATCGATCCTAAACACACTGAATGGTCTTTTGGGCCTCATCGGTGGCTTCGTGGTCGGGCTGATTCCGTTGATCGTGCTCCACGAGTTTGGTCATCTCCTGATGGCCAAACTGAATGGGGTGTGGGCACGTGAGTTCGGTATCGGATACCCACCACGGATCATGACGTTGTTTCGCTGGCAGGAGACCGAGTTCACCCTCAACTGGATACCATTTGGGGGCTTTGTACGACTGGAAGGCGAGAACGTGCTGGAGGCCGAAGATGAGGCTCCAGTCCCACCCGATCCCGAACATGCGGCCCACGCACTTTACAGCAAGTCACCCTGGCGACGTATTCTGATCTACCTGGGTGGGCCACTGATGAACTTGCTCACAGCCTGGGTCATCGCCGTGTTACTCTTCACCTCGGGCATTCCCCTGACCCGCACGGTGATCATGGAGGTGGCTCCCGGATCCCCTGCAGAGGAGGCCCAGATCCAGCCCGGGGATATTCCCATCGCTGTCGCAGGGCAGCCCGTTGAAGACCCGGCGGAGCTTTCCGCGCTCATCCAGGAACACCTAGGAGAACCCGTCGAGATCACACTGCAACGTGGGGAGGAGGTAGTCCACGTGACTCTCACGCCTCGCCCCAATCCACCGGAGGGACAGGGCTCCATCGGCGTGGTGATCACTGGAGAACCGATCACCGACACACTCAAGCGTTACACACTGCCCCAGGCCATCGCCTATGGCACGAGCTACTTCTTGAACATGAGTGTGACAACCGTGCTCCTGCCCGTCTACGCCATCCGCATGGGGCTGCCGTTCGAACAAGCCCGCCCGGTGGGTGTCATAGGCATCAGTCAGATCGCCGAGCGGTCGGTCAATGAAAGCCTGCGACAGAACGCTCTTTATCCTTTCTTGAACCTGATGATCATGCTGAGTATAAGCCTGGGCATCTTTAACCTCCTGCCAATTCCTGCGCTCGACGGAGGACGCATCCTCTTTTCGCTGATCGAGGGGCTACGGGGTAAAGCGCTCACCCCACAATTGCAGGAACGCATCCACTTTGTCGCGATGATGGTCATGCTTGTGCTCTTTGTCGCTATCACCATCCTTGACATTGTCATGCCCGTGCCCTTGCCATAGCAACGGGCGATTATCGTGAGGAAGTTGCAGATCAAGATGACTGACGAAGAACTACAAGAGGCAATTGAACGCCACAACGCGGCGCGACAGCGGCGCGAGATGTGGGAGGCCCTGGAACGTGACAGAGCCATGCCCGCGGAGGAGATCCTAGGCCAGCTCTCAAATCTACTGGGGGAGGATATCGACCGCATGCACACCGTGTGGCGGGAACTCTCGGTAGATGTGCGCCGTCGCCTGACCCAGGCGCTCAGCGACCTTGCTGGAGCCGACTTCGCCATGGATTTCAGCGCCGTATTCCGCATCGCCCTTCATGACGAGGACGCCGACATTCGCCGTACCGCGGTGACTGGTCTGAGAGAAATTGAAGACGTGCGGCTGATCCCGAAACTTGTAGAGCTTCTCCGCAGTGACCCGGCGACTGAGGTACGTGCGGCAGCCGCAGACGCCCTGGCAGAGTATGTGTTGCTGGGTGAACTCCAGAAGATCCGACGGGCGCCCTTTGAACGGGCGGTGATCGCCCTGTGCGAATGCTACCAGGACCCTGGTGAGAAGCTAGAAGTCCAGAGACGTGCCATCGCAGCGCTGGGCTACACAGGCGAATATGAGGTCCCCGATCTCATCGCTTCCGCATATGCGCACACCGACGAGCATATGCGCGCCAGCGCCCTGCTAGCTATGGGGCGGAGCGCCGACACCCGTTGGAGCGAAATCGTCCGCCGTGAACTTGAGAATCCAAGCCCGATACTCCGACTGGAGGCTACGCGCGCCTGTGGCGAACTACAGCTACGTGAGGCTACCGCTGAAATCATCAGCCTAACTGAGGACGCGAACACCCACATCCGTGCCGCGGCTCTCTGGTCACTGGGACAGATCGGGGGCAGTCGAGCCCGTCGTGTCCTGGAGCGCTTCATCACCGATGAGAACGAAGCCTTGAGGGTGGCTGCTGACGCCGCGTTAGCCGAGTTGGAGTTCTTTCACGGCGATCTCGATAGCTTCTTTGGACCACCAGAGGAATTTGACGGTGAGACCGAAGATATCTGGCATGTGATGACCTGGACCCTGCCCGACAACCTGACAGATCCAGTGGACCCCGACTGGCCAGAGGATGACGATCAAACCGATGAGAAACCATAGCCATTCTGGCAATTGCCCTCACCATTCAGGAATAGGACAGAAACACGCTCCATCTGTCATAGCCGCCACGCTGCTCAGGTGTGTTACGCTGATCCTGGTTCTGACTTTACTTCTCACAAGAGGGGCCCATGAACTAGACGCCCAGCGATCAGATAACGCGGGCCATCGTTACACTTATGGACAGACCCTGACCGTCACATTAGAGCTCCCTGCAGGGGAAGAGGCCCCTGAAGCAACCCTCTATTTGCAGGTCAATAACGCTGCCACGTCCAGTCATGTAGTACCGATGACTGATGGCACCGCCATTTACGAGCGGGATCTGCAGAAAGAGCCGCTGCCCCCTTACGCCGTGATCAGTTACTGGTGGAGCTATGATAGCGCACGAGGTCAGGCATTGACCGACAAACGGATCTTTCGATATATCGACAACCGTTACGACTGGCAAACCATCTCCGAGGGTGACATCTCGGTGCACTGGATCACCGGAGAGCGCAACTGGGTCAGTCAGGCAGTTGTCATCGCGCGTGACAGCCGCGAGGAAATCGCTGAAGCCTTGCAGGCGGAAGTGCAGACGCTCACCCACATCTACATCTATCCCAGTGAGTCAGACCTCGTCTCGGCGCTCCAACTCAGTGGTCACAACTGGGTGGAAGGCGTGACCTACCCTGCTTTGGGTGTGATCTTGATCGCGGTACCACCGAACGCTGACGGCATACTCCTCATGCAGCGGACCATTCCGCACGAACTGACGCATCAGATCCTATACGACCTTCTGGGCCAACAGGGCTACCTGGCCCTACCCGCATGGCTCAACGAGGGACTGGCAACCCATTTCGAGCGTCAACCTGACCCCGATTTGGCACTGGCTCTGCAGACAGCGCAGCGAGAGGGACAACTCATCCCCATCGACCAACTCTGTTTTCCCTTCCCAGAAGCACCCGAACAGGCCCGCCTGGCATACGCGGAAAGCCAGAGCTTACTGGCGTATCTGGAAGCGACCTCTGGCTGGTCGTCGATCCGCGCCTTGTTAGCAGCTTATCGTGACGGGCTGGCCTGCGACAGTGGTGTGCAGCACGCCCTGCACATTTCCCTCAGCCAGTTGGAGCGCGACTGGCAAGCGTGGCTGAAAAGCGGTGGTGCTATGGCGACGTCCCCCTCCTGGCGCACTCTCGCGGCAACACTCAACAACAGTGCACCTTGGCTCGTTCTGACAGCGATCGTCCTGCTGCCTGCCCTTATGGGGGCCTTCGCACTGAGCCACCGCCATTAGCTCCTCTGCCTGCCCCGCAGACGCTCATGTGATGCTTCAGGAGACTTCATGCGTATCGGCATAGACTTCGGCACGACGAATTCGGCTGCCGCCCATTTCGACGGGCGACGTCTGCGCCCGGTCGATCTCGATCCCGCTAACGAAAATCCCCACGTGCTGCCGTCGTTGATTTGGATCGATCGCAAGTACCGAACCCGACTGGGCACGGCTGCCGCACTGGAGTACCTGGAAAGGGAAACTGGACGCCGCATCATATGGTCACGGCGCGACATTGGCGCGATCGAGATCATCGTAGGGGGAGCAGGCTCCAGCCCCATCCATTACTGGCACGACGTCCACATCGTGACCGACATCAACGCTAACGGTCGGCTTCTCCAGTCTATTAAGACCGCCCTGCGCGACCCAGAGTATGAGGGAACCACGATCTTCGATCGATACTACACAGTGGACGAGCTCATCGCCCTCATCCTACAGGCCATGAAGATACGTGCCGAGAATCAGTTAGGTCAGCCTTGTGACGAGGTCGTCCTGGGACGCCCTGTCAAATTCTCAGACGACCCGACGGTCAATATCCGAGCTGAGGAAATCCTCTTCCGTGCCGCTCGGCTGGCAGGGTTCCGTGAGATCGCGTTTGAGTTGGAACCGATCGCCGCGGCCCACCTGTTCCACCGTCATTCGCCCAGCCGGCAGACAGCCCTGGTGTTTGACTTTGGGGGTGGAACACTCGACCTGACACTGGTAGAACTGGGAGGTAGCCGACCACCTAACGTGTTGGCAAACCGCGGCGTGCTCATCGGCGGTGACGACCTGGACCGTCGCATCATGATCTCCCTGCTACCCTATTTCGGTGCTGGTGCCAAAGTAGACGGTGGCGCCGACTTTCCGCCCGAGTTCCTCGACCAACTCCAGCGTTGGCAGACGATGCCTGAGCTCTCGCGTCCCGAACCGCTGAGCAAGATCCGCCGTTTCCAACGGACCAGCGACCGACCGACTGCTATGCACGCCCTTGAGACACTGGTAACACAAAATGTAGGCTTCAAACTGTTTCAGGAGATCGAACGCACCAAGAAGGCTTTGAGTCACACCCTGGTGACTCACCTGACCTTCGCACATGGCGCCATCGACATCAGGGATCGTATCTTGCGACGCCAGTTCGAGGCCATGATTGAGCCCGAGCTAACCGTGGTAGAATGTGCTATCTACAGTGTTCTCGGCGAGGCGGGGCTTTCCCCAGAGGACGTCGATGTCGTGCTGCGCACCGGCGGCACATCCCTGGTACCAGCCTACATCGAGGGCCT
>CAZHBB010000010.1:0-36258 GCA_964530185.1 uncultured Anaerolineales bacterium | reverse complement strand
ATCCGGCCAGCCGATCTCGACTACGACTCTGAAGCGGACCGACTCCTGCGCTTCAAACTGAGCCGCCCCAGCACAGTCTACGTGATCTATCAAGCCAAAGCCCGGCGACTACCCCGCTGGCTGCGCGGCTTTGTGCGTGCAGAGGACCTGCAAGTCGACATCAGGACACCCGGCGGACTCTACCCCTTCCTGGTCTACCGGCGTGACTTCCCAGCAGGAGCCTTTGCTCTGGGAGGTGCTCATGCCAGAGGCTATGCAGGTCAGGTGATCCTGAACTACCTGACGGCATTCCAGCCTCTTTGAGCAGTGAATCCAGGTCAGTCAGAGGCGAAGCTGTGTGCTGCCCATGGGATGCGTCCATGTACGCTCGTGGCTATTGTTGAGACCCAATCAAAGGTGGATGTGTTCATCACCGACGATCTGGGACGCTACCATGAGATCGCACAGCGGCCTAAGTAGAGCGGGTACCTGGGAAGGTACCCTTTTCGACGGAAACTGTCCCTTGGATGCGAGAGGGGTATGCACCGCTTTTCATACAGTGTCCAGGGCTATGGCTCTGTTCGGCAGACGGGTGCCTGGCAAGCCAGGCTCCCCCAGCTCCAGGATTTCCATCGAATTATACACACTACGGCACTTGACTTCGGACTGAGCCTATGTTAGACTCTGTAATGTATTCACACTTCAACAACCCCGGACCCATACCACGACCGACTTTCTGGTAAGCAGGGCTATCGCTGAGTCCTGCGCAACCGAGAGCCGACTGCAACATCTGTGACTCAACTTAGCCACACCGATGCACTGAGATCAGCCTACGATAAGGAGGCGGACGGTGATTGGCTTGGTCTACAGCTTTCTGGCGCTGACGGCACTTGGGGCTGCTATTGTAACACTCACCACCCGCAGCCTGACTTGGTCCGTCGTCGCTCTGGGGATAGGGAGCGCGTCGCTCGCCATGATGTTCTTCCTCCTCGGAGCCCCTTATGCGGCGGGCTTTGAGCTCAGTGTAGGTACCGGTCTTATTAGCATACTCCTGATCATCGGCATCAGCCTAACCAAGTCGAGACGAGCGAATCACCCATGATAAGGGACTACGTCGGTTGCCTGATCATCGCCATAGTCTTGATGGCGGTCGGCCTGCTCTTCGGTCGCTGGCTGGTCGCGACCACCCCCGCCACCGTGAACGATATCGAAGGTAGTGCCCCGGCGTTCCGGAACTGGTTATGGCGTCAACGCAGCCTGGACCTTCTGACTCAGGTCAGCCTGATCTTCGCTGGGGCGTTGGGCGTGGCAGCACTGCTGCCAGATCAAGAAGAAACGCCCCCGGCAAAACCATCCCCTGGTGATCTCCTGGAGGAATCCCCTTGATTGTAGCCGTGTCAGTGCCCGCCTGGATCGACCTTGTCAACACGCTACTCGGCATCCTCCTTTTCGCTCTGGGCCTGTTGGGCCTTCTGACACAGCGTAACGTGATAAAGCAGATTATCTGCCTGAAGATCATGCTGCAGGGGATCGCCCTGGAGCTACTTCACGCCGGACTCCTCAACAACAGCGTGCACCTCGCCCAGGCCATGGTGATTTCAGCGCTCATCGTGGAGTCTGTCGTCATGGTCGCTGCACTGGCCATAATCGTGAATCTCTACCAACACTATCCTTCAGGAGACGTGGATGACCTCAATCGTCTCAGTGGGTAGTAGCCCGAGCCCAATCCTGATCGCATTGCTGGGCAGCGCTCTGATCGTCCCACTCTTGGGCAGTCTTGGGCTCACCGTCCTCAAGTGGTGGAGCACGGGTCGAACCAGAACACCCCAAGCGATCCCCGTAGTCTTGGCGATCTCGACCCTCAGCCTAGCGGCATTGCTGATCTATCCGGGGGAGGACGTCTACCTCTTCACCTGGTTGCCCGACGCAGGGCCCTCCAGCCTGCATCTAGGAGGACTAGGGGGCTGGGTTGCAGTCGCAACCACGGCCAGCCTCCTCGTAGGGCTAATGCTCGTCTCTGGCGATAGGCAACCACCCTGGGCACTCCTGTTGAGTGCACTCACCGTGGCTAACGTCTCGTTCCTCGCTGGTGATTTCCTAACACGTTACGTGGCGCTGGAAATCCTCGGGCTGACCATGGCCGTTGTGCCGATCGTGGAGAGGTGTCCCCACCACGTGCACCATGCAAAGACAACCTTCATGTATCTACGTCTGGGCGATGTGGGCCTCCTGATCGCGATCATGGGATTGATGGCCTCAACCGGCACGTTGTCAATCGCGCATGCATTGGATATGGCCTCACGGCTTCACGGGGCGCATCTGAGGTGGATCACCGGCGGCATGCTGACAGCAGTATGGATCAAGACCGCCGCATGGCCCACCGATGGCTGGTTACAGGTCACCAAAGACCTGTCATCAGTCTCAGGGGGCTGGCTGTATGGCTTGCTCATGCCCAACCTCGGCCTCTACCTACTATATCGCGTCACTCCGCTCGTGTCTCGTGATCCAATCGTCAGTTGGTTGGCACTCGGGCTTTCGGGTGCCGGCGTCCTGATTGCAGTTGTGCGAATCATGAGTGACCGCAGGCCATGGCAGCTAGCGGTCAGTGTCACGGCGTTGTTGAGTTATGGCGCTCTGGTCGCTGCAGCTACCGGCCATCAGACCATACTCGCTTGGCTACTCCTAGCCACTACACCACTCCGAATGGCCTGCTGGCTTCAAAGCCAGCGGGCACCTCGACTCACAGACCTCATGCCACACATCCCCACGAGCGGTATCCGAGGGAGAGGACTCACCCGGGTGACCAACCCCATACATCAAGGGTGGGATATCGTAACACACAAGTTTGTGGCGCTGGCGGCGGGGTGGACAGCTCGCCTGCATGGGCTGGCAACCAGCGTGGTTTCACCCCACCCCCAGTCTGCTCGGCAGTCTTGGGAGAATGCCTTGCCCCGGGCGGTCGCACGATCTGTTCTCGGCTTCTGTCGCAGACTTCAGGAGGCCCACTCGGGTCAACTGAGGCGCAACATTCAGTGGGCGACGCTTGGCCTTTTAGCATTCCTCGCATGGATGGTGGCGGGTGCATGGTAACTACCAGGAAGCACGGCCGAGGCAGGCACGGGAGATGATTGCATGAGTGAAGTTGCCCTGTGCATCGTGATTGCAGAGCCAGTTGCAGTGGCTGTTGCCCTCCTGGTGCTGTCCAGGCAGATGGCGCACAGTGCCGGATGGTGGGCGGCGGCAGCTTCTCTTATCGCAGTGGTCTTCGCCTTCTCACTCTGGCCCGGCCCGAATCAGGGCCAGGTACCCGCGCTTACCCTTGCATGGCATCCAACTGCCCGAATTGTGCTGGGACTGCGCTGCGACTGGATTACGCACCCTTTCCTGATCACCACAACCGTGATCACCGCGCTATCCATCATATATGCCCTGGGTCTCCACCACGCGGGCCATCATGCACCGGCCTTCTACGCTCTACTTCTCCTGTTCGGTGCGAGTATGTCAGGCACCACTCTCGCAGACAACATGACGCTTTTCTATACTTTCTGGGAGCTGATGCTGATCACGTCTGCCCTGCTGATCCTGGTGTGGGGCGATGCATCGCCGGGGAGTCCACCCAGGCATGCTGTCGCGATGAAGTATTTCCTTGTCACCCACGCCGGATCGATTCTGGTGCTACTGGCGCTGATAGCAGTCTACAACCAAGCCGGAGTTGACGGTTTCTCGGCGCTGCGCAACGGGATCAAGATCCCGGAGAAAATGATCTCTACCATCACGCTCCTCTTCTTGGTTGGGTTTGGTGTCAAGATGGCGATCTTCCCGCTCCACGTCTGGTTACCCGATGCTCATACCATTGCCCCCATGCCGGTGACCATCATGCTCGCGGCCGCCATGCTAAGCATGGGGGTCTATGGCATATTGCGCTTTCCCCTCAGTCTCTTCGAGGGAGCTCAGCTCACCAGCTTCGTAGTGCCTATGATGATCGCTGGCATCGCTTCGGAAGTCTACGGGGCCTTCATGGCGTTGGTCGAGAAACATGTCAAACGCGTCATCGCCTACTCCAGCGTAAGCCAGATGGGATACATTCTGTTTGGACTTGGTACGTTGACTCAGCGAGGGCTCACCGGCGCGACACTACATGTCATCTACCATGCGATGGTCAAGGCACTGCTCTTCATGGTTACCGGCATCGTTGTGCACGCAACTGGCAAGCGGTTAATCCACGAACTGGGCGGCCTGCGGCAAGACCTTCCAACCACCACCCTGTGTGCAGTCATCGGGGTATTGGCAATTGCCGGAACGCCGCCCCTCGGCATCTTCAGTAGCGAATGGATGATCTTTTCTGGTGGGGCCGAGACAGGAGCTCTTGCCCTGACCGCAGCCGCAATTGTGGGCACCCTACTCACTGTCGCCTATGCACTGCGGTTTCTGGTGCACCTGTTCTTCTCCGACGTACCGGCCGATGTCCAGGTCCGTTCTCTATCGTCCGCGGTCCTGTTACCCATGGTGTGTCTCACTGTCCTGACCATCGTGATGGGCGCATGGCCTGCTCCTTTGATCCGGTGGGTATCTCACGGGACATCGCTCTTGTTGGGAGGCCTGAGATGAACCCCGGTGACGTTCAAGCGATTGTCCCACTAGCCATCTTGCTGGTCGGTGCTTTCCTGGTCTACCTGGTAGCATGTCTGATCACATCACGCAACGAAATCCTCGCCTTGCTCACTGCGGTGATCTTCGCTGTGGCATGGGCTTCATTGCTTTACCTGGGCCGGGTCAACGATTGGCGGTCGAGACTCGGACTGCCCGACCTGACCTGGGGAGACCCCGGCGTCCATGGAGTCGCGCTACGTGTTGACGGGGGCGCGGTCGTCATCAGCACCGTTGCCATGGCTCTGGGGCTATGCGTCGCTCTCTACTGCGGGCGCTATCTGGCACTCGACCGTCGGCACCAACTGACTTATCCGCTGCTCCTCTTGATGGTCGCCGGCTTGCAGGGAACGGTGACCACAAACGACTTGTTCAGCCTGTATCTGTTCTGCGAGTTGATGAGCGTGACAGCCTACGTACTGGTCGCATTCCGTCGCCACACTGACACAGCGGTGGAGGCTGGTTTCAAGTACCTTATCATCGGAAGCCTGGGCACCCTCACTGTGCTCATGGGACTGGCTCTGATCTACCGCGAGACAGGTAGTTTGGAGCTTCGGCAGGCCGTCACTGTATCGAGCCCTTGGATGCGTGCCGGGCTCGCATGCGTCCTGGGAGGACTGGGATTAAAGAGTGCACTTGTGCCTGGCCACACCTGGCTCCCGGACGCCCATGGCCGCGCGCCGAGCAGTGTGAGTGCGATGCTGTCTGGCATCGTGATCCAGAGCACATTTTATGCACTGCTCAAGGTCAGCCTGGGACTAGGCTATCCACCCCACAGACTGGGCACGCTCCTGATAGCGCTATCCGTGGTGAACATGACGGTAGGCAATGGGCTGGCACTCGTGCAGACACACACCAAACGGCTTCTTGCCTACTCGACGATTGCCCAAATGGGCTACATCATGTTTGCCCTGGGAACAGGACTTCGCTATGACCAACCTGCCGCCGTTCAGATTGGGTTTTTTCTCCTGGTAGCACACGCTGCGATGAAGAGTCTCGCTTTCCTGAGTAAAGGAGTCTGTCACTTCTACCTGGGCGCCACCCGCATTGACGAGTTGCGCGGCACCTGGCAACGCCTTCCACTGGTGGCCGTGACCTTTTCTATCGCTCTCAGTGGCCTGGCGGGCATCCCACCCTTGGCAGGCTTCGCAGGCAAATGGTTCATCATGACGGAGGTTCTGCAGGCAGGTGACGTGTTAGCCCACGTAGGTCTGGCCATCTTTCTGCTTAACACACTGATCTCACTTGGATACTATCTCCCAGTGACGGTCACTCTCTTCACGCCGACTACAGACCACAGCGCACCGACCCCGATCTCAGCGTGGATGACTATCCCCTTGGTGACGCTCAGTCTGCTAGTGTTGGGGTTAGGCATCTGGCCCAGCCCATGGCTGAAATGGATCCTCCAACTTGCCGACACGACGAGGTAACCGACATGGATGAAGTGCTCCAACTGCCGCCGGTCGCCGCCGCGATCTTCCTGGTAATCGCCTGTATGATCTATCAACTTGGCAGGTGGGTGAGTCCCGAAGGACACTATGAACCGGACAAACATCTGCCATACACCGGTGGAGAGCTACCGCTCTCCGTTCCTACGCAGCACAGCTACCGTGCGTTTTTCCGGCTGGCGCTGTTCTTCAGCATCCTTCATATTGGAGCCCTGGTGCTCTCAACCACCCCGGGCGACGTGCGTTTGCGTCGTTTGGCCATTGTTTATCTGGCAGGCATTGCTATCAGCGTCTATGCACTATCCCAACAAGAAGAGTGAAGCCGTCATGGAACCCCGAAGACAGATAAGAGTTGCATTGCAGCGGTTACTCCGCCCAGTCATCCGTTGGGCGAGGAGGAACTCCCCCTGGATTCTGCACTTCAACAGTGGCGGCTGCAATGGCTGTGACATCGAAATCCTGGACACGTTAACGCCACGGTACGATGTGGAACGTCTGGGTATCCTCAAAGAGGCTTCACCACGCCATGCTGACATTCTGCTATGCACCGGTCCGGTAACCCTGCAATCGCGCGATCGTCTACGGAGGACCTATGCCCAGATGCCCGAGCCTAAGTGGGTAGTCGCTGTAGGTACCTGCAGTTGTACAGGTGGCGTCTTCACAGGCGCGCCGACTGTAGTGGGCAGCGTCGCTGAGGTGCTGCCGGTCGACATGTTCATACCGGGTTGCCCATGCCGCCCGGAGGCCATCATAGATGGCCTTATCCAACTCCTGGGGCACGTCGAATGAGTGGGATCCCTAACCGAGACGCGATCAACACCCTCGTCCTGCGTCTACTTTCGGACCTGACAGCAGGTCCAGGGGCCTTCACCCACACCACTACGGACGGCGAACTGGTGATCCACCTGCCTGCGCATGCCTTGAGGCCTGCCGTGTCACGCCTGATCGATGAGATCGGTATTTTACACCTTACCACTATCACGGGGGAGGATCTTCCTCCTCACATCGCCCTGAGATATCATTTCTGGCACCATCACGGCTTTACCCTTGAGATTGAACTACCTCGCGATCGGCCTGTAGTGGCCTCACTCGTTGACCTTGTTCCGGGCGTGGCCCTGTATGAACGCGAAGTCCATGATATGCTGGGGGTGCTGTTCGAGGGACACCCGGATCTGCGTCCCCTCCTGCTCCCGGATGAATGGCAGGGACCGCCCCCTCTGCGGAAGGAAGATACCCATGGCTAGGACCATCGTTCCCATTGGACCCCAGCATCCGCTGTTGAAGGAGCCCATCGCTTTCCAGATTGTGGTCGAGGGTGAGCAAGTGACCGGCAGCACCATGCGGATGGGTTACGTCCACAGAGGCATCGAGCGCCTCTGCCAGGAACGCACTTACATCCAGAACCTGTACCTTCTGGAGCGCGTATGCGGCATCTGCTCTCATGTACACGCTGTCACCTACTGCCGGGGTGTGGAGTCCCTGCTGGGCCTTGAAGTGCCCTTACGAGCAGCCTACCTACGGGCACTCCTCTGTGAGCTGGAACGGATCCACAGCCATCTCCTGTGGTTGGGCATGCTGGCCCGCAATATCGGTCTGGACACAATCTTCATGTATGCCTGGCGCGACCGCGAGATCGTGCTTGACATCATGGAAGCGCTATCCGGTGGTCGGGTCTCACACGCTATCAACACCATCGGTGGCGTAAGACAGGATATCACTCCCATGCAACGTGAGGTAATCTGGGGCCAGTTAGATAAGCTGGATCACCAAGTGAGCCGACTACTAAGGGTCGTCGAGCACGAGCGCAGTCTGCAAGCGCGGACTCGAGGCGTTGGTCATCTATCGCTCGAGCAGGTGCGTCGCTACTGCGTGGTGGGTCCCATCGCGCGCGCCTCGGGGCTGGATGTGGATCTACGACGCGATGAGCCACGTCCCCCCTACGATCGCCTGCACTTCGACGTCGTCACACACACAGCAGGTGACGTATGGGCCCGCACCCTCGTCCGCATGCAGGAAACGCTGGTGAGCGTCCAACTCTGCCGCGAGATTCTGAGAACCATGCCGGACGGCCCTATCGCGGTATCGGCCCGGCGGCGAGTGCCTCCCGGCGAGGCCATCAGCCGTTCCGAGGCACCTAGAGGCGAGCTCTTCTACTATATCCGAAGCGATGGAAGTGACAGGCCGGCGCGCGTGAAGATCCGGACACCGACTCTGCCCGGTCTGCTGTCGCTACAGATCCAGCTCAAGGCTATCACTATAGCGGACATCTCTGTCATTCTGTCCGGGGTTGACCTCTGCATTGCCTGCGCCGACCGATGAAACGGGGATTCAAAGCTACTGGTATCTGCGACGAAATGCTATTTCTCTTCTGATCCGCACGGAGACACGATATATGAGCACATGGTTCAGGATGTTGATCTTCCCAGGTTTTGCGTTCCTGTTCATCGCCGCGCTCGCATTCGAGTGGATCGATCGGCGTATGATCGCTCGATTCCAGGGACGAATCGGCCCACCGTGGTATCAGCCGTTAGCTGACCTCATCAAACTTCTAGCCAAAGAGGATATCGTGCCGGAGGGGACCAACAAATTTGCGGCGGCGGCGCTGCCCATCCTCTCTTTGACAGCCGTACTGACGGCCAGCCTCTACGTCCCCGTGGGCGGTATCAAGGGCGCCTCCTTCGAAGGGGACTTGATCGTCGTCCTGTTCCTGCTCAGTCTGCCCGCGCTGGCCTATTTCCTGGCAGGCTGGGTCTCCTCCAGCATTTACAGTTTGCTGGGTGGACACCGTTCCCTACTGCAGTACTTCTCATACGAAGTACCCTTCTTGATGGCAGTGGCGTGCCCCGCGATCCTCAGCGATTCGTGGTCCATTACCAGGATTGTCAGCTTCCAAGCACAGACCGCTTGGCACGCCCTCATGCAACCTCTGGCCTTTGCCCTGGCGCTCGTCGGCTTGATCGGGAAGCTGAAACGCGACCCATTGGATATCCCCAAAGCCAAGTCAGAGGTAGTTGCCGGACCGTTGACCGATTACAGCGGACGCAAACTGGCCCTATGGCATCTCACCATGGCAATGCAGACCGTCCTTGGCATCTTCCTACTGGTCAATCTGTTCTTTGGGGAAAGCCGTTTCTTCAACCCCATGCCGGCACTGCCGATCTTCGGGCTTAAAGCCGCCGCTATCCTGGTCGCACTCTCTACCGCCAGTGCACTTTACGCCCGCCTGCGAATCGACCAGTTGATGGACCTGGGATGGCGTATATTGGCGCCTCTAGCACTTCTCCAGATGCTGGTGACACTGTGGATCGCAAACTGAAGACGCCAGGCATGCGAGCTGCCCTTGTCCAGGGGGTGAAGGCGCTGGCCTATCTTCTACCCGACCTCCTGCGCGCCCTGGTCCAGCGGCCAGAGACCGGGCAGTTCCCCTTCGCGCCGCCTCAGATTCCTGAGGGGTATCGCGGGCGCGTGCAGGCGCACCCCGAGCGATGCCGTGGCTGCGGTCTCTGCGTCCGCGATTGTCCTGCCTTCGCCCTCGAACTGCACCGGCAGAACCGCGATACATTCCGGCTCGTGTACTACCTTGCGCGGTGTGCCTTCTGCGGTCAGTGCGAGATCAGTTGTCCTTTTGGTGTCCTCTATCAGACCCACACCTTTGTACGCGGCACGGAGGATCTGGATCGGTTAACTGTGACGCTCGTCGATAGAAGTGCCTCTACCACCCCAGAAGAGAGTTGACCTCGGGCATTGTCTCATCACCCCCGTCTCAGCGGGCCACGATCTCATGAAGACCACTGGACAACTCAAGCACGACTTCCTATAATGAAAGTGCGCCCAGGGGATTCCACTTCTCTAACCAAGCGCGAAAGGAGGCGGAAATGACCGTATTATCTGAAGCTGCACAGGTGGTGAAAGAGGAGTCCGCCCCCCAAGCAGCTTACCCGGTGGACCTAAACTCGGCCTCGCAAGAGCTGCTGGAGGCGTTACCGGGGATTGGCCCTAAACTGGCCACACGGATCATCACTTACCGCCAGGCCCACGGTCCCTTCGCTTCAGTGGACGATATCACGCGGGTATCCGGTATCGGTCCAGCCCTCCTCCAACAACTGCGTCCACGCCTGACAGTCATGCACCTCGCGGGGCCACAGGGGAAAGCACTAGCGACAGCGACTGAACAGAAAGGAGAAGAGATGACAGAGAACGCAGATCTGGAAGAGATGGTCGAGGCAGAGGCAGAGATCTTGACCGAGGAAACCGATATGGCAGTGCAACCGGACGAAGGCAGTTCCCTTCCCTCACCCATCGTCGAGGAGAGCCAGCCTGGCGCAGGCGTAGAGGAGGAAGCCATCACACCGCCGTCTGAGCCCGAAGTAGTCGAGACGGAGGAGCCGGCTGAGGCTGAGGAGGAAGCCATCACGCCGCCGCCTGAGCCCGAAGCTGTCGAGACAGAGGAACCGGCTGAGGCTGAGGAGGAAGCGGCCCCAGAAGCGCCTGTGGAACCCACGCGGCCCTACAAGCGCAGCGCCTGGATTTGGCCAGCCGTCATCGGCGCCTTGGCTGGGGCCATTCTCGGAGCAATGCTGACACTTCTTATCTTTGCCGCTATCAACGGCGCGGTGGACATCCGCAACAGCGATGCCATCCTCTCAGTGGAAGGAGAGGTCAGCGCCCTCGAGGTAAAGCTGAATGCCGTGCAAAGCGACGTAGGTACATTGCAGGGAGACGTGGGAGGGCTGCGAGAGCGTGTGGAAGTGCTGTCCGGCCTCACACCCAGGATGGACGCCGTCGAACAGACGGTCACCAGGCTGGAGAAGAGTACAACGGACCTCCAGGACAGGGTGGATACCCTGGACACGACGGTATCCCAGCTCGAGGCCAACGTCGAGCAGATCAACACTACGTTGGAAGCGGTGCGGGCTCAGACGCAGAAAGCCATGGACTTCTTCGACGGCCTCCGCTCACTGCTCGGACGGATCTTCGGATCCGCGACACCGGAGCCCGAAAGCAGGACGTTGCGTCCCTGGACCGTAGCGGAGGTAGCAGCATGAGCGCACCACAGGAGACCAAACGTCGTCCAGGGGCGTTCTGGCGAGCCCTCGGGGTTCTCTTGAAGGCCTTGGTGCGCCTCACGCTGGTGCTGCTGGTCGGGGTCCTGGTTGGGGCGGGGATTTACTATGGTGTGCAGTGGACTTACTACACGACCATCCTGCCTATCCAGCAACACACACGCCAGATCGAGGGGCTTCAGGAGCAGATCGATGCCCTTGAGGCCCAACAGCGTGACCAAACCGCCAACCTACAGCGACGTCTGGCCGATCTGGAAGGTGAGGTCACGGCCCTTGGTGAAACCGATGCCACGCACACCCAGGCTCTGGCGGAACTCGAACAGGACCTCGCCGATCTCAAGTCGTTTGAGCCCAGGTTGACAGATCTTGCCGCAACGATAGATGCACAGGCAACCGAGATCACCCGGCTACAACGGACGTTGAGGTCCCTTGCTGAGCGACTGAGCGAGCAGGAAAGTGCTTTAGCGACTCAGACAGAGGCACTCTCAGCACTCGAGGAAAGCCTGAACACTCAACTGGCCAGTCTCAGCGCGGACTTGAACCAGATATCCAACACACAGGTCAATCTGGACGCCCGCCTAGCATTGGCGCAGGCAGCCCATGACCTACTCGTAGCCCGGATCGCCATGCTGGAGGACAACGTAGGGAATGCACGCGAGGCCATTGCACTGGCCCAGGACCATGTCAGCCAAGCTGCTGCCCTCAACCCCGCGCTCACCGGAGAGCTGACGACGTTGCAGCCCAGGCTGCAGGCGCTGGATGAGCTGGTGGCACAGCGGGCATTCCGCGCCGTGCCCACCCTGGACAGTCTATGGGCTGACATTGTCGACCTTTCTATGAGGCCGTCCATCACTATTGAGACAACATTGCCTGCTACGAGCACAGTGACCACCACAGCCACGCTCACTGTTACTGTAGTTCCAACCAGCACAGTGTCACCGTGAGGAAAGGCCGGTGAATCGCATAGATCGTATTCAGCCCTACACACGCAACTCCTCCTACTGGCAATACAAAGGTGATCGGTCTTGCTGCTGGGCGGCAGCAAGACCGATCACCTTTTCCTGCTCGACGACCTGAGGGTACCAGATGAGGAATCCTGTGCACATCAGTCAGCATGATCGTGACATCCTGCGTCGCCTTGCCGAGGAGCTGGCAGAGATCGCAGCATTACCTACCCATAGAGAGAAGATGGAGCTATGGCGCAGGCTCAATGACCTGGAACCTGTGCGTCCCATGGTGTGGATCAATGAAATTCCATGGCATGAGATGAACGTCAATGACGAGCTCACCTTACGGACCGAGGTGCCTTGGGCCAGGGAGCTTGAGACACGCCTGCGCCGTACCCTCTACCAGTGGCGACATATGCCATGTGACATGATCGTCAATGATTATATCTCCTGCCCTATGGTCATCCACAGCACTGGCTTTGGGTTTCATGAGGATGCACGCATCGTCACGACCGATGCCGCCAACGCCATCGTATCCCATGCGTACCGGCCCCAGATCCAAGAGCCAGATGATGTTGAGAAGATTCAAATGCCGGAAGTGACCTACGACGCTGAGACTACCGGGATGCACTACGCGCTGATGAGCGACATCTTCGGCGACATCATGCCAGTGCGTCTGGAGGGCATCAAAGGACGCTGGTTCGCCCCTTGGGACCTGCTGGTGACGTGGTGGGGTGTGGAACAGGCAATGATGGACCTGGTATTGCGGCCGGACATGGTCCACGCCGCCGTCAGCCGCTTGGTCGATGCATACCTTCACGAACTGGAGCAATGGGAGGCCCTGAATCTACTCACCCGCAATGACGACAATACCCGCGTTGGCTCTGGCGGTTACGGATACACACGCGAACTCCCTGGCCCTGACTGCGATCCAGCCCACGTACAGGCCCGCGATCTATGGGGCTGCGCTACGGCCCAGATCTTCTCTGATGTGTCACCGGCCATGCACTGGGAGTTCGCTTTACAGCATGAAATGCGATGGCTCGAACGCTGGGGGCTCACATACTATGGCTGCTGCGAGCCCCTGGATCGTAAGATTGACATCCTGCGACGCATCCCCAACCTGCGCAAGATCTCCGTAAGTGCCTGGGTCGATGTAGAGCGCGCTGTGGCTGAGATCGGTACAGATTATGTGATGTCTCGTAAGCCCAACCCGGCTGTGCTGGCCGAGGACCGTTGGCGACCTGAACAGGCACGCCAAGATCTAGAGTCCTTCCTCCAACATGCCCGAGGATGCCATATCGAGATCATCCTCAAGGACATCTCCACCGTACGGTACCAGCCACAGCGCCTCTGGCAGTGGGCGGAGATGGCGATGCAGCTTGTTGAACAATACTGGCCATAGAAAACGGAAGGCAGAGGCGTCGATCGATGCGCTTTCCCGGAGCCCTTACTATCGCTGCCATTGGCCGGCTGCGTACCCCGCACTGGTCATCAGCGCAGGAGGAGTACCTGGGGCGACTGCGTCGATACGTAGAAGTGGTCCTGGTCGAGATCCAGGATGTGGCCGGCAAGAACCTTCCCACCAACGTGGCTCTCCGCCGCGAGGGTCAAAAGCTCCTGACCGCCACCACAGCCAGCCGCTGGCGTATCGCCCTTGACCCAGCAGGGCACGAGATGGACAGCCTTACCTTTGCGAGGCATCTCGATAGATTGATCCAAACTCATGGAAAGATAGCGTTCTTGATCGGAGGCCCATTTGGGCTGAGCCCCGATGTCCTTGAGGCATGCGATGAGCGCCTCTCTCTGTCGCGGCTCACCTTCCCACATGAGTTAGCCCGTGTGACGCTGCTCGAGCAACTCTATCGCGCAGTGACGATCTTGAGCGGCGAACCCTACCACAAATAGGCACATTCCACCCATTGAACCTCTATGCACACATCCTGCGTGCGCCGCTGCTCGCCTGCGAAGTCATCCGCACGCAATACATCAGGGTACCGCATACAGCCACTCATAGCAGGCAAGCATCTAGCTTGAGGACTTCGCGCCAATGCCACTTAGGCCGTCTTGGTGTATACTGGCAGCGTATCGACCGCCTGGTCGAGAGACACTGTACAGCGCGGAGACGACGATGGCAATGATTCCTGAGCCGCCTGCGATACCCCATCGGGTGAAACTTGAGATATCTGCACTGTCATCCTATGCCCGGGGCGGTTGCACTGGCTGCTGGCGGTATGGCTATGGGAGCATGATGCTGATGCTCTGGCTTGCGCGGCATCTGGCACAGCCGATTGATCTATCCACACCGAGGCTGGCCTTCACTCTTGTTACGACAGCACCTGTCATCCAGTTTAGGCTTCGTAGAGGTCTACCATGAAGACACCCAAAGCACCATCGCATAGGCCATTTTCCACGACATCTGAAACGCTTGACGCCCCCCTGAGCCCACGCGAACGATTCTCACGTGTGATGCATTACCAGACAGTGGACCGGCTACCCCACATGGAATTCGGATACTGGCAGAGCCTGAAAGACCGTTGGTGCCATGAAGGATATCTGCCCCCTGACCTACCCCGCAACGGCGAAGGTGTCATCAGCGATCTGGCGGTGGAAACCTGGTTCGGCTGCGAGCGGCGCACCGTCATCAGCCCGCAGATCGGGCCAGGTCCGCTGCGCCCCGTGGAGGTCTTGGAAGAACACGAGGGAAAAGTCATCTATCGCAATGGACTTGGGGTACTGTGCGAAGAAGTCAAGGACGGCATCCGCAGCATCCCGCATTTTCTTGAATTTCCCATCAGGGATCGCCGTAGCTGGGCCAACTTCCGCGATGAGTTCCTGGAGCTTGATGCTGAGTGGCGAACACCGTCGGATGAATGGCTCTTTGACAAAGCGCGCGAGGCACGCTACAGCCCCTACCCCGTAGGCGTGGGCTTTGGATCGTTCATCGGATGGATCAGAGATTGGGTTGGGTTCGAAAACCTGGCCTACCTGTCACATGATGACCCCGAACTGCTAGAGGAAATGGTCGTGCACCTGACCGCACTCAAGCTCAAATATCTCCCACCGCTGCTTGAACGCATCCCCTTTGACTTCGCCGCGGGCTGGGAAGACATTGCGTTCAACAGTGGCCCTATCCTGAGCCCACGGACCTTCAGAGAGATTATCCTCCCTCACATGCGCCCGGTTATGGTCCTCTTGAGACAACACGGCATCGATGTCATCTACACCGACTGCGACGGCAATGTCAATCACCTGATCCCACTGTGGCTCGATGTTGGCCTTAACTGCATGTTTCCCCTGGAGGTCCGCGCAGGTAACGACATCGTAGCTTTACGCCGACGCTACGGGCGCGAGCTTCGATTCATCGGCGGGTTCGACAAATTCGCGTTGTTTGAGGGGCGCGAGGCAATCCTACAGGAACTCCGACGTTTGGAGCCTATTGCACAGGATGGGGGATTTATTCCGCACGTGGATCATCGCTGTCCGGATGGAGTACCCTACGAACACTACCTGACCTATATCCGCGAGAAATGCGCCTTCCTCGGGATGTCGGAAACCGAGATTGCTAACATCCCGGCCCTGCGCAGGCAATAGGAGTCTTTTCCATGTTCTACGCCCTATCCAAGCTCCTCCCACTGCTGATCTACCCTGCAGGATTGACGTGTGTCCTGCTGGTCATTGCCCTCGTCCTGAGAAGGCGAGAGAGAAGAGTCGACCGTTGGATCGCAGCGGCCTTGCTCATCATCGCACTGAGCGGCAACCGCATCGTGAGTATCATCCTGGTTCAGTCGCTGGAACAGCGGACGCCGCCACTCCCCATCGAGCACGTGAAGCCCGCTGACGCTATTGTGGTCCTGGGAGGATGTACACAGGAGGGCCAGGCCCCGCGCCCCACGCACGAGATCGGCGAGGCTGGTGACCGCCTGCTCTATGCCGCCTATCTGTACCGCAAAGGCCTGGCGCCGTATGTGGTGGTGAGCGGTGGCTATGGGCCGCTTTACAATCCCGGCGAGCTCTCAGAGGCAGCAGTTATGGCAGAGCTCTTGAGCTCCCTGGGCGTTCCCCAGGATGTAATCGTGCTTGAAGAACGCTCTCGCAACACATACGAGAACGCCGTCTACACCTATCCCATCCTGGCCAGCCACGGATGGCAACGGATCATCTTGGTGACTTCTGCCCTTCACATGCCGCGCGCGTCCGCTGTCTTCCACCGCTTCGATCTGGACATTCAACCAGCGCCGACTGACTATCTCGTGACGTACAGCGACTGGGCATTCTATACCCAGCCTGATCCGGCTGTGCAATTGATGAACCTGTTTCCCAAAGCCGAGTATATGGAGATGACGGAGAAAGCCATGAAGGAGTACGTTGGGCTACTTATCTATGCCTTACGTGGTTGGATTGAACTACCTCCCGTCGGGATCGGTCTCCCATCACAGGAAAGGAGCACAATATGAGCGGAGTGCTAGGCCTGTCGATGGTGCTGTTGGGCATTGGCTTATGGGCCGCGGGCGGTCTCCTGCCGGTGTTAAGGCTCACGCGGCATCAGGATCGCGTCGATGCCATCCTCGAGCTGACGTGGATGGGGGCCCTGATGCTTAAACGCCGCGATTTCCCCGACGTGAAAGCTGCGCGTCTGAGCCGTGACCCCACGGCGACCTCGGAGAAGGAGCGCCTTGAACTTCAGTATGAACTCGGGTGGGAACCCATTGTCCTTCCTGTCGCCCTGCCTCACATTGCCCCACACCAGCTCGTCGGCATCATCAGTCACTATATCCAGCATGGTGGCCCTCCCACCCTGACACTTCCCCTGCGCACGAGACTCAGTGTAATGATCGGGTTCACCGTGTTGTTCCCGCTGGGGACAGTCAGCTTTCTGACAGGTGTCTCATTGTTGCTGCAGGCTCTTGGTTAGGCGCTCGGCCGCTCGTCTATATCTCACTTAGGGCAATTCGAAAATGTCTATGAGGAGGATAAGACACGATGAGTGAAAGCATGGATACTCCGTTCGCGACACCCGTCAAGCCAGATTGGGAGGCCTTCCGAGACTGCATCTTGCGCAAAGGCACGCCGAAACGCGTCCACCATATTGAGCTGTTCCTGGACCGCGAGGTGGAGGACGCGATCTGTGAGCGCTATCACCTGTTAGACGACCTCGACCCGGACGACCCGGCATTCCCGTATCGACGGCAGATTAAACTGCAGCGTTTCTTAGGCTATGATTATGTCCGTCAGGGCATCGACGTGTTGGATATGCCGTTGCGTCAAATGACCACGGAGGACACCGCCGACATCAAACGCGCAGGCGGGCGCACTTATCTGGACGAATCGCGCGGTCCCATCACCAACTGGGACGAGTTCGAGCAGTATCCGTGGCCAAAGTATGAGTCTCTCACCACGAGGGCCCTGGAGTGGTACGAGAAGCATCTGCCTGACGACATGTGCGTGATCGGCAGCGGCGGCTTCGGACACTTTGCCGAACTCCTGACCTGGCTCATGGGCTACGAGACGTTGTGCTATGCACTGTATGACCAGCGGGATTTGGTGAAGGCTATCTCCCAACGGTTGCTGGACTATTACACCTTCATCCTGACGCGCATCCTGGAGTTCGAACGGGTGAAGATTGTCTGGGGTAGTGACGACATGGGGTTCAAGACCGGAACACTGATCAGCCCTAAAGACCTCCGCGAGTTTGTCCTGCCGGGCCACCGCAAAATGGCGAAGATGAGCCACGCTGCCGGCCGACCATACATTCTCCACTCATGCGGTAACCTGAACGCCATATACGAGGACCTGATTGAGGACGTCAAGATCGATGGTAAACACTCCTTCGAGGACACCATTGAGGACGTGCGTGACCTCAAGAGCACGCTGGGTCAACGGATCGCACTCCTGGGAGGGATCGACGTCGATTTCCTATGCCGCGCCGATGAGGCCACCATTAGAGCGCGCGTCCGTGACACCCTCGACATCTGTATGCCTAGTGGCGGGTACTGCCTTGGCACAGGCAACAGCGTGGCCAACTACATCCCACTCGATCACTACCTTGCCATGTTGGACGAAGGCCGTAACTACGTCCCTTGAATAATCTGAGCGACCATAGTCCTCAACCTGCGAAACGAGAGAGCCGCCAGGGAGAACAGAGACAAAGTCTCACAGTGGAAGGCACATGACAGCACTTGCGCAAGCGTGGGTACACCACTGATACGCGAAGCGTTGACGTGGGGCACACCATTGGTCAATGCGGCACCAGCGTTCTAGGATATCTGATCTACAGCCTGATGGAGGTTAGGAATGATCGAACAATGGACGCTTCAGCAACCGGCCTTCTATCCTTTGCCGCTACAAAGCATCACACCGTTAGGCTGGTTACACCGACAACTCCAAATCCAGGCCGATGGCCTCAGCGGTCACCTCGATGAATTCTGGCCTGACATCCGCGACAGCCAGTGGTTCGGCGGGGATAGTGAGGCCTGGGAACGCGCCCCATACTGGCTCGATGGGATCATTCCGTTGGCATTCTTGCTAGATGATTCCCATCTAAAAGCAAAAGTAACTCGTTACGTCTCATACATCCTCACCCATCAGCAGGATGATGGCTGGCTGGGTCCGCGCACCATGGTGGCAGCAGCACACGCCGCCGCTCAGCCCAATTACGATCTCTGGGGACAGATCCTGGCGACCAAGATGCTCTGGGTGTATGGCCAAGCCGTCCCAGATCCTGCGATCCCTGAAGCACTGGATGCCGCATTTCGCTGCATCGACCACCACATCGATCGGGCCCCACTCTTCAACTGGGGGCAATTCCGCTGGTTCGAGGCTTTGTTGGCCCTCCAGGCACGCTACGAGGCCACGGGCGCCAAGTGGCTGGCTCATCTGGCGACAAAACTGCGAGCTCAGGGGTTCGACTGGCGCGCCTTCTTTGAAGCGCCGGCCGGCTGGCCAGCAGCAGAACCCACCCCCAAATGGCGATGGAACTACATGAGCCACGTCGTCAACAACGCCATGGCCATCAAAGCACCTGCCCTCTGGTGGCGTTTCACAGGTGACCCGGGGGACCGCAAAGCCGCCTACGGCATGCTAGAGAAGCTGATGCGCCACCATGGCATGCCAACGGGGGTATTCACGGGAGACGAATGCCTGGCAGGGACGCGCCCTACCCATGGCACCGAGCTCTGTGCGGTTGTTGAGTTGGCTTTTTCCTTAGAGACACTCATTTGGACCCTGGGTGACCCCGTATTTGCCGACCAACTGGAACGCGTGATCTTCAATGCACTTCCGGCGACGTTCACTGCGGACATGTGGGCGCATCAGTACGACCAGCAGGTCAACCAGGTCATGTGCAGCGCAAGGGACGACCATATCTGGAACACCAATGGCCCTGAATCCAACCTGTTTGGATTGGAGCCCAATTACGGCTGCTGCACGGCGAACTTTAGTCAAGGGTGGCCGAAATTCACTCACCATCTCTGGATGCGCAGCGGCGACCGCACCAAACTCGTGGCCGTGGCCTACGCGCCTAGCCGCGTGAGCACGCGCCTTGGGGGTCAGCCTGTCACGGTTACTTTGGAAACCGAGTACCCATTCAGTGACAGATTACATTTCACGATCAGCACAGAGGGAACATCCCACTTCGCCCTGTGGCTTCGCATTCCCGCCTGGACAAATGAGGGATTGGCACACTTGGCCGACGGGAAGACCATCATAGGAGAACCGGGCACGTTCTTGATCCTCGAGCGGGATTGGTCAGGGACAACCGAGATAGATCTCACCCTGGAGCCAACGGTCGAACTCTGGCGTGGCTACAACGGTGCCGTGGCTATCAGGCGAGGCCCATTAGTCTACGCCCTCCCCATCGGCACGGAATGGCGACGGGTCCATGAAGACCAACCATATCGAGAGCTCCCTCACGCCGACTGGGAGGTTTATCCAACCACAGCCTGGAATTACGCCCTGGATGTCGACGAGACCACTCTGACCAGCGATGTAACTTTCACCGAACATCAGCATGGCGATAATGTCTTCTCCCCCGACAAAGCACCGGTCTCTGCCGTCGTCCATGCCCGCCGACTGCCGGGGTGGACACTTGAAGGGGGATCTGCCGCGGACCCGCCTCCCAGCCCCGTGCAGAGCAGCGAACCGATCGAGTCGCTAAGACTCATACCCTATGGATGCACAAAACTACGGATCACTGAATTCCCCACCCTTAAACGAACTTAAGGAGACGGAACGCTTTTCTTCCATCCACAAGTGGGGGCGAGAGCTGAGGATACTCAATACCCCAGCCCCAACAGACTGTGAACAATCACACGGCACCGGGGACTAGACCGGGCACCCTGTTGTCGCCATACATAACCCATCGACCTACGACTGTGAGCGGTTCTAGAAGCCCATTGGAGCGGCGAGCCCCTCTGGTCCAAGTGCAGCCCGCAACAGTCGGACGTCCCAGAGCCGATGAACCGTCCGATGGTCCAGCCTTTGTCCAGGTCGACAGAGCACCACAAAGGTCTCGGGGTCGTATACGGCATGGTGAGCCACATAACGTCCTGGAGGGGGAGCTGCCAACGACCAGCGGGGCCAACCAGGCAGGTGGTGATTCCTAAACAGCTCCGGATGCCTCATCATGGCGCGTACCAACCCACACCGCCTAGCAGGCTCTTCCAGGCGCAGACCTGGCGCAAGCAGACTCAACGCGTCGCACGTCAGCAGTCCGTCTCCAGATGCGAACATGGCCCGCGCCAAAGAGACGAGTTGCACCTCATCTGGCTCGACACATTGCTCGGCCAGGAACCACTGCCCCTCGAGCATCACGAACCGCCTGTCACTTTCCAGCCAATCCAGCAACTGAGAGACGATCCGGGCACCAAAGCGCCACAGCACGTCGCCCACTCGCGCAGCTTCATCATCGGCCCGATCCGCCAGCTTATCCAAAGCTTCGTACGCGTCGACCGAAGGCAAGGACTCGGTGCTTAGCCCCAACGCGTACACCTGGGGCTCCGGCAGTCCGTCTACCATCAGAACGGCATGGTCTTCCTCCACCTGAAGCACCTCTGCCACGCGTGGGGTGTAGATAAGTCCGGCCTCTGGAAGTGGGACGGCCACAATAGCATGGTCTCCCGCCCGCCACAGGACATCAGGTTCCCACCTTTGCACAACACGCAAGGAGACTTTACTCTCAGGAGGGGAACCGATTCGAAGCTGAGGTCCCTCGTACAGACGCCTCCGAATCACACGGCAGGCAAGCGTAGTGAGGTCCCATGAGCCCACCGTTCCCCGCATCTCGTCTGCCAATGCATCGAGGTCGGGCAAGGTCACCCGAAAGTGATGTGCCCAATACCGGGAATAGAATCCATCCCGGGGTGAATAGCGCATGAGAGCACCAGCAGGCAGTTCATGCTGATACTCCCCATGTCGCGCTCTGCCGTATAGGCCCGTCGGACCCAGCCGTCGCTCATGCTGCCACCGAGAGGTCACGATACTGCTCCGTTTCTCATACCGCTCACACGCCACCCAGGGCATCCCGCAACCAGGCGCGAGACAGCACATAGGACACCCGTCCCACATCTCTCTTCACCAGGGCCTGAGCCAGATACAAGTAGACGCGCTTAAGCTCTTCGCCATCTACTCCCTCACACCACGCCATCGCATACCGCGCCCTGAGGGCGGAATCGGCCACATCGAGCAGAGGAGGACTCCCGACCACCATATCGAAGCCCGGATTCGTACGCCATTGCCCCGTGCTCAAGTCGATGAACAACTCGGGAAATCTCAATTCCCAGTGGAAGAACCCCTCAGCCTCTGCCTGCGCAGGAAGCCAGGCAGGCATCCACGCAGTTGGGTCCGCCGACAGATCTGTCAGATTCAGCTCATCCATCAGGGTCTTCGCCTGGCTGTCACCCAACTGAGCACTGAGTACAAGGTCAAACAGGCTTGTCCAGGGAGCCATGGCCTCCCGGACACGCTCAAACTGGTTAATGCTCCACCGTATATCCAGGACCGAGGTGTCCACACGCTCCGCCAGAGCGAAGAGGTCCCGGGCGACATCGCCCACCTGGGCCATCAGCGTATCCCCACCGACCCAGGCCGTGGCCTCTTCGGCTCTTAGCCCCAGCAGGGCGTTACCCACGCCAAGGTGATGATCGAGCAAAGCCAAAGGGGCTCCAGGCACCATGCTGTGTGCCCATAGACCGATGCGTGCCACCTCCAGAGCCACAGGCGTTGGCGCCACACCAAAGACACAGCGTTGAGTCACCAACCAAGAGAGGATCTGAGCGTCACTTGGAGGTTGATCCGGTACCCTTCCTCCCTGCCGCCGAATCTCCTCAATGAGATCCGCTCGTATCTCGTCAAACCAACGATAAAGGGGGTTCCATTTCCGCGGCACATCGGGATGCTCCTCATGGTATGCATGCAACGTTGTCAGGATGCCATCCGTCAACACATCCACAGCACCCAGGAGACATTCCCCCAGGCGAAGGTAGGGATCACCCACTTTGATGCCCAGGAACGCCTCTCGCGCCCTACGTGATGCGGCTTCCCATTCTGCATACATGTTCGAGCGCTGATCACGGTCGAGTACATGACACAGCGCTTTGCGCACACCCACCACGTCCTCCATCGCCTCATTGAAGCAAGCTGCACGCTCCTGCAGGAGAGGCGCCACACCATGGGCGATGGCTGATGAGACCACAAAGTCAGGCAGCGGGTGCATGAAGTCTGGTCGAGGCTCTGTCTGTATGGAGATCTCCCCATTCACCACGGAGAGTTTTCCCCACGCCAGTCCAGCGCAAGCGGCAACCAGTTGCCTGGCGCTGAACTCACCATAGTCCACATCCCGATACAACGCGTCGAGTGCCACTGCCACCACCCGGTCGCTAAGCCGGCAATGCTCCAGTATGGCATGGCTCTCCCATTGTGCTGGATCATAGAAAAGCCGTCCGAAAGGTGGCAAACCCAGCGCCTCATCACCACGACAGACCCGATGAAGCAATGTACGGACCAGGTCATAGCGCGGAGTGGTGTACAGACTGTCACTGAGGGGAAGCCCCTGAGCCATCCGCCTGACGGCCCAAAGAGCCTGCACGGTCAGGCTGTAGGGACGGTAAGCAGGAGTGAGGGGCAACACTTGACGGCCCTCGGCCAGCAAGAGGAAAGCCAGCCGGGTCAGCCACACGACAGCGGCCTGATGGACTAACTGTAGAGTGGCTGGGGTCTCCTCGACAATGCCTAGTCGATCTTTACGGTAGTCTAGCAGTCCTTTGACCACCGTCGGCAACGCCACATCGCTCAACCGCTGGCGCAATACCTCGAGAGTTCGACCGTTGGCACAAGCCTCACTGTCGCGCAGCCTATCAAGGATGGCATGCCCATCGGCCTCTCTGACATAGGAATTACGATGGAAGAGAAGCAACCATCGCTGAAACATCTCCCAGCCTTTCGGATCGGGAGGATGATCTGGCTCGACATCTGCCATCACCTCGCTTAGATTGATCTCATAGAACGTTCGGGTCAGACTGTTGGAGTCCCGGCTAAAGAGCCGCCATGTGGTGCCATCGGTCAGTATTCCCCAACGCACGTTCTGGCGCTGCAGCTCAGCCGCCAATCTATGCGCTGCCGCTGTCGCATCCACACCAACCGTCTCTGAGGAACCAACCCCATCCATTGGTGCCTCAGGAGGCACCACCTGCAGAACCGCCAGCATCCAACGGGCCGGGTCAATAGCTTCGGCGCCTTCCATGTATAACCCAGCCGCCATGAACTCATCTTTGCACAGCGCATACGCATAAGGGTTCTGGACCCCCGGCAATGGCACAGTCGTCCAACCCAAGGCATGCAACACAGGAAGGACAGAACGCTGGGTCTGATCCTCAGCCGCTCCCTCCTTGCGGTCCCGCATCCGTCCCCACAATGCCCTGACCGTATCGAACAGAGCCCTGGCCTGAGTTGCCCATGGGGTTCCCTCAGGCACGGTCAGACGCTTTGGTACGAAAAGCACATCCGCGAGCCCCCGTGATGATCCCTTTCCGATCTCCTCCGGTGTCCCTGAAGAGGGCGACTTCATCCGCAGCAAGGGCACCTGTTCGAAGAGATTATCGAGCAACAGAGCAACCGCCGCATCAAGGACCTCAGGGCTCATGGGAGGGAAAAACTCACGCAGACAGCCATATTCGCCATCTTGATCATAGAGAGTGATAAAACGTGGATCAGAGCCCAAAGCCTGACGCACCTCACGCACCACAACGTCACCGTGCGATACCATGAAGCGATCCACTGCACGCCCCACCAGCCCATCCGCGGTCGCTACCGCCTCTGCCCCTTCCACCTCCGAAGCCAAGGCAACTGACGAGCCATCCGAGAAACGCACAGTGAGGACTTTGAAATGCCCCTGGCGCTCATTCTCCCCCATATCAAGGGCTACCACATCGCCCACCCGACCATCGCTCAGACGGATCCGCTCTCCAAGTCGATACTGTCCGCCGGGTGTGTACAGCGTCCCGTGCTCACCAGACTGGAAGATCTGGTGAAGCGCCACTCGGGCGAGCTCAGAGAGGGGAACGGGACCTCCTGCCTGGCGGATGTGATCCGCGATCAGGTCCAGGTCCACAGCCAGGGATGATGACAGCACCGCGTCATCGGTCCGTGTCATGGCCTGATGTAGAACGCGCAGTGACATGAGCAGCTATCCTCTCCGTATCAAGTATACTTTCTCACCCATACACCACTGGTTACGACGCAGTTACGAAGCGGTGACATTTCTCCACTCGTAGTCACCAGGACCCATCACTCGTTGCAGAAGCTCAAGATCCCACAGACGTTGCACCACATCTGAGGGCAAAGTCTCACCTGGCTCACACAGGACCTGAAAAGTGTCTGGGTCATATGCGGCCATCCGCGCCCTATAGTGTCCCGGAGGCGGTTCAATCAGAACCCAGCGCGGCCGCCCATCAGTCCCAACGTTAGCATAGAGATCTTGTCTCTCCTGCAATGCCAGGGCCAGGCCAAAACGCCGAGGCGTGGTTCTCACTTGTGGCTCTCTCAGACACCGCGCCTGCAACTCATCGACCGAAAGCGGATCCTCAGAGAAGAGCAGGGCTCGATTGACCATCGCAAGCTCTTCCAGAGACGGCAGTTCCGCCAACTGACGCAGAAACCACATCCCCTCCAGGCTCATGAATCGTGGATCCTGCCTCAACGCCGATGCCATCCTTCGCACCAACGTCGCTCCGTGGACCCAGAGAGCTTCCGCGACACGACAGGACACTTCAGCACACGTGCCAAGCCGGGCCACAGCCTGCTCGACAGTCTGGCGCCACGTCTCCACCTGAGACTCACTGACGCGAGCGGGCACCAGACCATAGATTCGATTCTCCCTCAAACCATCAATGCTGACGACCGCACTGTTCCCTCGCAACGAGAGAATCTCGCCCACACGCGGATACATCCATGCCTGCTGTAGTGAGAAATCCATCTCCTCACAAGACACTGGGAAGATCGCCAGGTCACCAACCTGCCAGGCATACGCCGGGTCCCAAACGCGCACTTCATTCGAATCAGGCAACTCGGGCAAAGGGGGAGAAGAAGGAGCAAAGTCATCCCACAACCGTGCCTTGATCAGCTCCTGCACCATCGTGGTGAGATCCAGAGCCACCATATCGAGTCGCATCCAGGCGGCAAGGCGGTCCATATCCTGCGGATACACCGCGAGACGTCCGCTGTCCCAATTGAGCATGTGCAGCGCAGCACCCATCGTCTTAGCCGTCCTCTTCCCGTGGTGGCACAATCACCAGAGCGACCTTTCCCCCCGCCCGTTGCACTACATGATGCGCGACAACGGCAAAGGACGCCTTCGCCCCTGGTGAGTCCTCCCCGTATCCACTCAGAGAGTACCCGATTACCTGATTGGGCGATGAGCGCTCGACGTCGATTGGTGGCGGATTGCCAATCACTGCGTCGAACCCTGGCCCGTCCGAGATACGCCGTAGAAACACCTCTGGGAAAGCCGCCTCCCAACACATGGGGCGTTGGTCTCTAACCCACTCCCGCAGGTGTCTTAGCTTCTCTAGCAGCTCTGGCGAGAGCACCTCGTCCCTCTGTAACGCAGCGACGAGCTCAGCATAGTGATTGTCTATCAGACCTACCGCTACGTCGAGACCCTGATGATAGGCCCAGAGCAAGTCCAGCCCAAGGCTGACGATTATCTCTCTCCCGTCATCCATATGCGGTTCTTGTGGCAAGGGCGCTCGCAGTGAGAGCTCCCGCCAGATCTCCTGAGCGAGGAAAGCGATCCCCGATTCGTCATCGAGATAGTCAGCGACAAATGCTGCCTTCAAACTATCGCCACACCAAAAGTGAGGTAGATGAACAGGCATCAACCCGGCGGCGCCCATCCTCATCGTGAAGACCTGCCGTGCAGACAGAATGGCAAGCGGATCAAGATCCACGCCATAGAGCGAGTGCTCGCAGAGCCAGGCTGTCAGCAACGCAATTTCATTATGGTGCACCGGGTGACTCCGCTGCCCCTGTGGGTCCATCACAAGGGCTTGCAGGGCATGGTAAATGGGGTCGTCGGACCAGGCCAACCAGGGCCGGCTACGGTAATAGCCTGCCACAGCCGCCACGATGCCATCAGCGAGAAAGTCTAGCGCGGCCATAAGACACTCACCAGCACCCATCGCCGGATCCAGGACCCTGATACCCAACAGCGCATCTTGCACCTTTTGCGAGAGGACACCCAGGGCAGCCTCCTGGCTCACAACGCCGTCCTCGCGCAGAGGGGCAACCTCAGAACGCGTCTGCACCCTGAGCCGCTGGTCCATCGCCCGCCTGTAGCGCTGAGTTCGCTCACGAAGCAAAGACGTCATCGCATGTTCCATCGCCGTCATGTTGACAGAATCAGGCACTGCACGCCGGACGGGCCCCAATCGGGAGCCGCGCGCGTCGACCAGGGCCGCCTGCCCAGCTCGCACATCAGTCACCCAGAGTCGACTTTCCAGGAGACTGCCCAGAAGGTTCGTAAGGTGCCGCCATGTAAGCGCTGACCAATCTATCGCCTCCCCATCCAGAGCCGCCAACGGTGCCAAACCATGCACGAGCATCTCGTCACTCAGACGTAGGGTGGACAATCGTTGTCCCACAATGAGATCAAGGGCAGATGCCAGACTGGCTTGGACTTCAGCGTCAGGGCTCCACTTCGACCTCCCACTCTTGATCAACCCCAACAGATCCAGAAGTCGCTGATACCGGGGTGTCTTCGTCATAGAACGACCGAGGGCACGCCCCTCTGCAAGTGCGGCGGCTGCCCCGTGGACCAACGACGTCATACTCAGGGCTCGGTAATCAGGGTGCGTGACCGGCAGAAGATGGAGATGCTCCATATATAGAAGAGCAACGGCAAGGTGGGTCAAGGTCAATGCAGCAGCCAAAGCCTCACGGTCCCGCTCTCTCGGAGCTAAAGGCGGATCTGTGAAACTCCACAGGTAGGCTGCAAAGCCACCCGCGAGAACTGGCACGACCCGCTCCCACAATACCCGCTGCAGCCCAGTAATGACAGTATCGGCATAGCGCGCGGTCCGCCGCTTCAATCCCTCGAGCAGCGCAAGACCGTCCTGTCCAACAGACCACCCATGAATGGAGAAAAGCCCCAGCCACCGCCGTAGCGCCGACCGCCCCGCCGGTGAGTGTGGTGCCTCCATGGCCGCGAACAGTGACACTTCGTAGGTCTCGTTCAGGATGCTGCCCACATCGACGTCCCCGCGTGAGGACGCATAGAGTCTCCACGTAATCCCATCGGTCAAAATGCCCCAACGGGCCCGTTGCTCCCACAGCGCCTCGACCAGGTGAAACACCGGGGGCAAGCCATCAGTCCCTGCCTGCGTTCGTTCACCATCTAGGCCACACCCCAACGCCATCGGCACTACGATCGCCCACGTCCGTTTTTCATCCGCGTCGTACATAGCCAGACGCGAGGCCAGCGGATCAGTCGAATCTGGGGTCAGACCAAAAGACGCACCGCCCTCCAACGGCGATATGCGCCACCCAAGTACTCGGAGCATCGGCGAAATCAGGTCGTGCCACGCTTGCGTCATAGTGGTCGGTGAGATGCGATCCCACCCCCTCGCACGGTCGAGCAGGGCAAGGCATCGACTGCCACGGACCTCTAAGTCAGTATCAAGCCCCTTCGCTGCGCCGAGGTACTCATCCACAAGATGTTCTGCAAACAGTCCTGCCGAGCGCCGCCCAGAATCTCCCCGATGGGAAAAGATGACCTCTCCTCTATCCATTCCGCCGGGTCCCTCGACGACTAATGCGCGGATCTCAGGATCGGCCAACAGACGCTGCCGCAGAGCCTCCACCTGAGCTTGGGACAGGACTGCCGCAACGTCCAGGGCATTCTTGGCCGATTGAGAGGCACCTGGGACTGAAGCCACCACGCGCTCCACCGCTCCATCCTCCAACTTCAACTCCAGCACATGGAACGTACCCTGGCTCGGATTACCGCCTGGACGTACATCGAGGACATCAGCAGGCTGGCCCCGGAAGATGATGCGCTCGCCAACCTCGTATGTTTCGACAGGGCTATAGATACGCAATCCCGTGGTACGCGCCAGGGTCAGCCGCACCAGGCGCTCCACCAGATCATCCAGGGTATAACGAACCTGAGCATGCTCGAGCTCGGCTTTCAATGCCTCGAGATCTGCGGCGTCGATCTGCACCATGACCTCACAGTCAGTCAGATACCCAAGTATAACGACAGCGAAGGGAGACGGCAAACTCACAGGGCCCGCAGGCCTGGAACGCTACAGAGAGAGGAGAAAACAGGGCTGGAGTCCCTACGGCACCTCTACCACGCGGACAGGGAACCTCCCCACGAAGTGCCGTTGCCCATTGGAGATCCGTAGGACAATTAGAGAACGAACCGGATTGTGTTGTTCATCAAAGCTCAGTGAGCCCGCGACACCCTCATAGCGGACGTCCTCCAGATAGGCAGCAACTGTCCATGGATCAGCCAGGCCCGCGCCATCGACCGCCGTGAAGAGCAATCGAGCTGCATCATAACTGAAGGTCGCCAAAGCGTCGGGTGGGCGACCGTAACGCGCCTGATAACGCGTATTCCATTGGCGCACCGTGCGCAAGGGCTCTTCAGGTGCATATTGAGTCGTGAAGTAGGCGCCATCAGCGACTGACAGATCAAGGTCGGTGCTGTCCCAGCCGTCACTGCCAATCACGGGCTGCGTCAGGCCATAGGTGCGGGCCTGGAGCAACAAAAGGTTTACCACCTTCGCATAGCCGGGTATATAAAGCACATCAGGTTCAGCATCCCGCACCACATCCAGCACATCGAAGAAGAGTTCCTCCGCCGGATCATAGGCCTCCCGTGCGACGACCTCCCCATCCCCCTCGCTGAAAACCTCCGCGAAGGCGTCAGCCAACCCGGTACCATAGGAGCTCTCAGCCGGAATCAACAAAGCTGCACGTTGTGCTTCGAGTTGTTCGCGGGCGAACCAAGCAGCGACTCTCCCCTGGTCAGGGTCTATGGAGGGCACACGAAAGACCAACGGACGCACCGCGCCATCGGCATCCAATGTCAGTCCCGGGTCGGTGGAAGCCGGACTAATCTGTAAAGCACTTTGGGCCATAGCAACCTGTGCTACAGCCTCCGAGGCATTGCTACAGACTGCTCCCAGGATGAAATTGGCCCCCTCATCCACTACAGCCCGGGCTGCCTCACGGCCATGGGTGAAATCACAGCCGCTATCCTTCAATATCAACTCCACAGACGCATCCAACACGCCACCACCAGCAAGCTGATCCTCAACAGCCAGCAATGCGCCTTCCTGGACACGCTCGCCCAGAGGCGCATAACGACCACCAAAAGGGGCCACGACTCCTACGAGCAACGGCGTGCCCTCACTGGGGCTGGCTTGACACGCCATCAGCACCAAAGCCAGGAAGAGGAGTACCATGACACAAAAGCGCCCATACATCCCGTTGCCGTCAGGCGCAAGGCCATGTGAAAGAGCGGGAAGCCCAGGGCTTCCCGCTCGTGCTCTCTTTACATGCTGTGGCGGTTCACCCACCGAGGTACGCGGCACGAACCTGAGGGTTCTCGGCCAGTTCCTGTGCACTTCCCTCCAGCTCAACGACGCCCGTCTCCAGGACATATCCACGGTTAGCAACCGACAACGCCATGTGCGCATTCTGCTCGACCAGCAATATCGTCACCCCTTCTTGATTGATCTCACGGATGATGTCGAAAATCTCCTCCACCAGGATCGGAGCCAGGCCCATAGAAGGCTCATCCATCAACAGCAACCTAGGCTGAGCCATCAAAGCGCGTCCAACAGCGAGCATTTGCTGCTCACCACCAGAGAGTGTCCCTCCCGTCTGTTCCAATCTCTCCTTAAGACGAGGAAAGAGCCGGAACACGCGCTCCATGGACGCCTCGATCTCCGCCTTGTCTCGCCGGGTAAAGGCTCCCATCTCCAGGTTCTCCCGAACCGTCAACGGCGCGAAGATATGACGACCTTCCGGCACATGGACGATGCCCTTCCGCACAATGCGGCTGGCTTCAGCGCCCACAATCGACTCCCCGTCGTAGACAATTTCCCCTTCCTCCACAGGCAGCAATCCAGAAATCGTCCGCAGAGTCGTCGACTTACCTGCCCCATTTGCCCCAATCAAAGTGACGATCTCTCCCTCATCCACGTGAAAGGAGATGCCGTGCAATGCCCGAATCGCTCCGTAGGAGACACTAAGATCCTTAACCTCTAGCAACGCCATCGCGTGACCTCTTCATATGAACTAGAACGTGCCCATCTATTGCACACCGACTATTTGAACGCCAGCCTGCCGTCCCAAGTAGGCCTCAATGACCAGAGGATTTGACCTGACCTCACTGGGGCGCCCACGCGCGATCACCTCACCGAAGTCCATCACCGTGATCCACTCACACACGTTCATGACCAATCGCATGCGGTGCTCAACCAACAACACGGTCAAGTCAAAACGCTCACGGATGAAACGAATAAGCTTCATCAACTCATCGATCTCCTGTGGGTTCATACCCGCTGCGGGCTCATCGAGAATCAGCAAACGCGGCTGGGCAGCCAAGGCACGGGCGATCTCGAGACGCCGCTGGAGTCCGTAGGGCAGCCCACCAGCGATCTCGTTCTGTCGTTCTGCAAGGCCAAAGATTTCGAGGAACTCCTGAGCCCGGGCTGTCATCTCGGTCTCCTTCTCCCGGAACCGGCGGGTGTGCAACACCGAATCCAAAAGACTGTAACCAGCATGAGGGTGATAGGCTATACGGACATTATCCAGCACCGTGAGATTGGAGAACAGACGGATGTTCTGAAACGTACGGGCGATACCCATCTGGATGATCTCATGAGAGGGCAAACCAACAAGGTCAATCCCCTGGAACCGGATGCTCCCCTCACTCGGGACGTAGACCCCCGTGATCAAGTTGAACACAGTGGTCTTGCCAGCCCCATTCGGGCCGATGAGCCCGACCAATTCTCCATGCCGTAGTGTCAGATCAAAATTATGGACAGCTCGCAAACTACCAAAGAAGTGCGTCAGTCCCTCAACCTCCAACACAACGGGACGGGCCTCCACATCAGCGGGCAAGTTCTCAGGGCGGCCTTTCATGCTGCCACCTCCCCCGTCTCAGATGTCTGGAGCTCATCTGAGGTCTGCTGCCCCCCTTCCTGATTTCCCTCTCCAGAGACGTCTCTAGAGCGCCATGTCGGAAGTATTTGCCGCAAGAATGGCATCTCGTATCGCCCCATGAGTCCCTCAGGACGCAACAGCATCATGAGCAGTAACACCAAAGGATAAACGACAAAGCGCCACGTCTCGAAACCCTGAGGCAGGTAGAGCCGAAGCAGCCCTTCCAGCAGGAGGATCCAGAGGAAGCCAGTTACCAGCGTGCCCGTCATGCTGCCCAATCCTCCCAAGACGACAATGATGAGGGGATTGAACGATTGGATAAAGTTGAAGGACTGTGGGTGGAGGAAAGCCAGGTCATGAGCACGGATGCCGCCGGCCAGACCCGCGAACACACTGCCGACAACGAACGCCAGGATCTTCGTCGTGGCAGCGTCAATGCCGACCAGCTCAGCAGCTCGCTCATCCTCCCTCACCGAGACGATGGCGCGCCCCACACTGGAATGCAACAAGTTGCGCATGACCAACACAATCAACAGCAAGGAGAAGAAAACCCATGGCCAGGTCGTCCACTGCGGGATGCCAATCATCCCACGTGCCCCTTTCATCTCGGGGAACGGCAGGATCGTGTCTGTATTATCAAGGAGCACTTTAATGATAATGGTGAACCCCAACGTAGCAATACCAAAATAGTCCGAGCCCAACTCCAGGACAGGGATACCAAACAGAAAGCTGATAATCCCTGCCAACGCAGCGCCACCCACCAGAGCCATCAGGAAAACAACCCGTCGCGCTATGCCGGCCGGTAGCGTCCCCAAGACCGCACCCATCAAGGGGTCAAGATATGGGAGCAGAAAACGAACAGTGAGCCAAAATGCAGCCACGGTAGCCAACGTATAGAAGGTGAACCTCGTCATCACACTCACGCCTCGGAAGCCGTGCAGAAACCAGCTTAGGGCCAGATAGAAAAGCAAGGTCAGGAGCACGCCGGCCAGCACAACCGTCAGGCCTGATGAATCATTGTGAGTCCAGCGATAGGTCATGTCCGCTGAGGCATAAGCACCAATGGCATAGAACCCATATTGACCTAGCGAGAACTGACCGTTGAAACCATAGATGAGGTTTAGCCCCAGGGCCACCATGGTGAGGCTTGCCCCCCAGAAGATAATCCCTCTCCAGAAGTTGTTCAGCAAGCCCAGGCTCAGCAGAACCTGCACAACCGCGAAAATCAGCAAACCTCCACCAATGAAGGTCACACTTGGTCTTTTCAGCCGACGAAGCATGGCACCTCCTCAGACCTTTTCCGTAGGTGGCTCACCGAAGACACCCTGAGGCCACACAAGCAACACCACGATGAGCAATGAGAAAGAAATAGCGTCGCGCATCGGGGTTGAGATAAACCCGGCAGCTAGCACCTCGGCCTGTCCCATGATCAGTGACCCCACGAAAGCCCCAGGAATACTGCCGATGCCGCCGATCACGGCGGCCACAAAAGCTTTGAGCCCTGGAATGATACCCATCAGGTGGTGTACCTGCTTATAAGCCGTGGCATACAGCACCCCACCAGCCCCTGCCAGTCCACCGCCGAGGGCAAAGGTTGCCGCAATGACGCCATCCACATCGATTCCCATGAGCCGCGCGGTCGGTTTGTCGTACGCAGAGGCCCTCATTGCCTTACCCAGGCGGGTTTGGCTGACGACGTATTGCAGTACCACCTGCAGCACAATCGAGGCGCCCATGATGATCAGCATGACATTGGAAGCCGCCAAATCCCACACTTCTCCTCCCGTCTCAATCCGTAGCCCCGTCAGGGTCAGAACTGCCGAGAGGAACCCACCAAACTGTAGACCAAATAGAATGAGAGGATGGCGTAGCCATACCCTCGCTCGCAGATCGCCGCGTTTAGACCTGATCGCAAGCACGCCATAGACCAAAAGAGACACGATGAAGAGCGCCCAAATACCTACCAGGAGGCCAGGCGCGATTTTCCCTGCGCTGTAGACCTCTATTTCAAAAGGACGTGGATACGTGATGTAGTTGCTGGTGTACGCAAACGGCAGCGCACCGAAATACTCGAGAAAGAAGGAGACACCGACCGCGGTGATCAACGCAGCGATGCGTGGTTTGTTGCGCAAAGGCCGATACGCAAACCGCTCCATCACCACAGCCAACATACCACAGACCACCATGGAGAGCAGAATCACTGTCACGGCCCCTACAATGGTCGCCAGGGTCTCGGGCACACCGGGGAACAAGCGGACGAACCACCGGTGCAGGTTGAGAGTGCTAATCGCATAGAAGCTGGTAAAGGCACCGATCATAAACACATCCCCGTGGGCAAAGTTGATCAACTTGACGATGCCGTAGATCATCGTGTAGCCCAGAGCAATCAGCGCATAAATAAAGCCCAACTGCAGACCATTGAGCATCTGCTGCACAAACATCGCAGGCGTGGCAAAGAACGCCCGCGCCAGCACCCAGAGAACCCCCAAACCAAGGAACACGAAAATGCCCTGGCTGAGACGATTCAAAGGCCGACCGTCCCGCCGACGCAGGACCGTACCGTTGGCCGTGTCAGATGGTCTCTCGAGCGTTGAAGCCAAGGTTCGCGCCATACTCGCCCCCCTTCTCAAACAATCTCTTCAAGCTAGAAGCCAGGGCCACACTTGTGGCCCCGGCTTCTCCATAGTAGCAGCCCTCTGTATCAACCGGGGAGATCCCTCCGATCAGGGTGCCACCGTGTCGACGTAGACGATCTCGCCATTCTCGACTTTAAGCACAACAGCCGCCTTCACAGGATTGTGGAACTCATCGTACGAGATGTCACCCGACACAACCGGGAAGGTCCCGCTTTCCATCGCCTTGGCGACCGCCACGGGATCATCCGTGGTCTTAGCCTGTTCCATCGACTGGAAAAGGATGTTGGCAGCATCGTACGCCAGCGCGGCCAGAGCATCAGGGGTATGCCCGTACTTGGCCTCGTACTTGCTCACAAAGTCCTGGACAATGGCCCGCGTGTCATCAGGTGAGAAGTGATTGGTGTAGTAACCACCCTCGACCACACTGCGATCCAGATCGGCCGAGTCCCAACCATCGCCGCCCATGAGAACCGCATCGATGCCCTTCTCCTTGGCCTGCGCCGCGATCAGATTGACTGTGGAGTAATAATCGGGCAGATAAAGGATATCGGGATCAGCCTCTTTGACCTTCGTGAGAATGGCTGAGAAGTCCTGATCGTCACCGGTGTAAGTCTCTTTGACCAACACCTGGCCGCCGCCAGCTTCGAACTCCTTGATGAAGACCTCGGCCAATCCGCGGACATAGTCATTTCCCTGATCCAGGAGCACCGCGGCCGTCTTGGCCCCCAGATTCTCCAACGCGAACTTGGCGGCCACCTTACCCTGGAACGGATCGATGAAGCATGCCCTGAACACAGTGGGCTTGGTCGAACCATCCTCGGCAACGGTCACACTTGGGTTGGTGGAAGTGGGGCTGATCTGCAGCACACCCTTCGCCACAGCAATCTCCGAGACCGGGATTGAGGCACTTGAGCAAACCTCGCCGATAATGAACTTGACACCGTCTTGATCGATGACCTTGTTGGCTGCACTCACAGCCGGCTCAGGGCTACACTGACTGTCCTCCACAACAGCCTCGATCTTCTTGCCGAGGACACCACCCTTCTCGTTCCACTCCTCAATGGCCAGTAAAGCACCATCGCGGGTGGATTCACCAAATGTCTTGACATCGCCACTTAGCGGGGCCAGAATGGCGACTTTAACCGTGCCCCCGCCACCTTTACAGGCGCTGAGGACTATGACAGACAACAGCAATACAGCGACGAGGAACTTACCAGTACGCATCTCTCTCCTCCCAAGAAACAAACGATTGGTTTCAAACTCCACGGACCTTGTGATAAGAAGGGATCTGCTACGCTATAATCCTATCAATCTGTATCACCTCCCCGGCCAAATTATTAATCATTCTACAGCACTTTCGGTCAAGTGTCAAATTTGACCCATGACAGACGTCATATATAATTTCCCAATGTGTATGGCGCGTCCTCTCTGTGAGAGGACGCCCCACAGGTTTTGCCAGACCGAGAACCGTGGAGGAGAGTCATCATGTCCAAATCGAAGGCCTCGCTGGCCGTACTACTGGTACTGCAAGTGGTCGCCATCCTTATCTATCCCCCGAGTTTCTTCCAACGCCAGCCCCAGGCAGCCGTGATGCCACCAGCCTTGCTCATCCTGTTCTTGCTGGCCGCGGTCGGATACTACACATCAAGCCTCTCCCTGGAAGGCCTGCGCAGTCTGTTAGTCTTCCTCCAGGGCATCAACATGGTGATCCGACTGATGACGCTCTTTCCCAACCTCGAGACCACAGACGGAGGATGGGAGTGGGGCCTTTTGATCTGTCAGGTCCTTGGGCTCGCCCTATCATGGTATTTGATGCCGAAACTAGAGCAACTCTCGCCGCATGTATTTCCGCGTAGGTCAACGGCCT
>CAZHBB010000009.1:38315-53897 GCA_964530185.1 uncultured Anaerolineales bacterium | reverse complement strand
CTCAGGTGACAGTCACCATCACACTTGAAACCATGTCCGTCTGTGGTACAATAGTGCGCGGTGAGCAAGCCCCTGTAGCTCAGTTGGATAGAGCACCGGCCTCCGGAGCCGGTGGCCCGCGTTCGAGTCGCGGCAGGGGTACCAGACGCGGCCCGCGGCCATGGCGGGCCGCGTTGTATTGAGATGTTGGACAATAGTTTGACGAAGGCCTCAACGCGCATGTTTACATGCACGGATCGATCAGGAAAGCAACGCCGCCCTATTGACAATAGAACGAATGTACTATACACTAGGATTAGACCGAGGTAAGGCTACGACTGCGCCTGAAACGGGCTAAGAATCAGAGCCTATCGATACCAGCCCACGCAGCCATGACCTTGCTCGCATGCCCGCTGCGCTGCGTCGATTGGTTCGAGTGCGTCGAAGTTTTCTGTGTACCACAGGCCTACGTCTCATGGCCGTGCATCCATAGATACCATCAACGACACGAGCGACCTGTGAGGAGCCACCCTCGGAGATCTGGCGGCGACTCAATCCACAGCAATGACGGAGTAAGAGAAGATGACAAAGACCCGGTCAGCCTACGATGCGTCGTCTATCCAGGTGCTTGACTATCCCGAGAACATCCAGCGGCGCCCTGGTATGTATGTGGGCGGCAAAGGGGAATCCGCCCTGCATCACCTTGCGATCGAGGTGATCGACAACTCGGTGGATGAGGCCCTGGCTGGCGCCTGTGACTGGATCGACGTCACCATCCACACCGATGGCAGCATTTCGATCGCTGATAATGGCCGCGGCTTCCCGGTGGGCATCCATCCAGAAAAGGGCAAATCGGCCCTGGAGGTCGCCTTCACGGAGCTCCACGCAGGAGGCAAATTCGATGAAAGCTCCTACTCTACCTCCGGTGGACTGCACGGCGTGGGGATCAAGGCCACCAACGCCCTTTCCACATGGCTGGAGGTGGAGGTCAAGCGGGACGGCGTGCTCTATCGTCAACGTCACGAACGGGGCCTGCCGGTAACACCTGTCCAGATCCTGGACCCGTCGACCCGTCAGGTCATTGGCACCGTTGGAGAGCGTGGTGCGAAGAAAGCTATCCGCGAGCATCGGAATCGCAAGCTCGGAACCGGCAGCACAGTGACTTTCGTGCCCAACCCGGAGTTCCTGGACGTCGTGGAGTTCAACTTCTCCATCCTGGCGCGCCGACTGCAAACGGTGGCCTTCCTTGTGCCAGGGCTCAAAGTGCACATCCTTGATGAACGCGACTCGAGCCGCGAGCGTACCTATCAATACAAGGGAGGCATCCCCGAGTACGTTGCGTACCTCAATCAGGAGCGACATGTTCTGCACGAGCCCATCCACATCCGAGGAGAGACGGATGACGGCACCCGGGTGGAGGTCGTGATTCAATACCATGACCAGGACGACGAGGAATTGATCTCTTTCGTCAATACAATCCCCACCCCAGACGGCGGACGACATGTCGCAGGGTTCCGTTCGGCCCTGACGAAAGCGATCAATGTCTTTGCTGCAGAGAAGAAACTGCTCCAGAAAGGGGATGAGATCACCGGGCGAGACACCCTCGCCGGCATCACCGCTGTGGTCAGTGTCAGTATGCGCGATCCCCAATTCACCAGTCAGACCAAAACCCAACTTGGCAGTGACCAGATCCAGGGCCAGGTCTACTCGATCGTCTACGACGCGCTCCTCACCCATTTTCGCAAGAAGGTCGCGCTTGGGCGCAGGATTGTCTCACGCTGTCTGGCGGCCTCGCGTGCGCGTCATGCTGCCGCCAAAGCCCGAGCGCTCGTCATGCGACGCTCCGTCCTGGAGGTCGATGAGCTCCCTGGCAAGTTGGCCGATGTCGCCAAAGGGAGGCCGACTGAGGAGACGACGCTCTACATCGTGGAGGGAGACTCGGCAGGCGGGTCGTGCAAACAGGCACGGAACCGCAATTACCACGCGATCCTTCCCCTGCGAGGGAAGATCCTGAACACGCAGCGCACACGCCTCAACCGCGTCCTGGCAAACACCGAGGTCAAGGCCATCATCGCCGCTATCGGTGCCGGCATCGGATCGGATTTCGATCTCGAGAAGATGCGCTATGGTCGGGTAGCCATCCTGGTGGACGCCGATGTCGATGGCGATCACATCAAGACACTTCTCTACACTCTGTTCTGGCGGTTGATGCGCCCCATGGTGGAGGCGGGAAGGCTGTATGTCGCCCGTGCGCCCCTGTACCTCCTACGCAACGGAAAGGTCAGCCGGTATGCCTACACAGACGCCGAGCGGGATCGCATCCTGAAGAGTTGGGGCAAGAACGCCAAGGTGACCATCCAGCGTTACAAGGGGTTGGGCGAGATGAACCCCGGTCAGCTCAGAGAGACCGTGTTCAAGCTTGGGGATCCAGACCCATGGTTCAACGAACACCTGGTACGGGTCACAGTGAACGACGTACACGAGGCCAATCGGGCCGTTGCCCTGTGGATGGGTGGCAGCCCAGAACAGAGGCGAGAACACCTGATGGCCTACTGGGATGGGGAAATCATAGAAAACGGCCAAAGGGCTTGATCTCACCCTGGCCGTAGACAACGGAGGAACCGTTTATGGCAGTGATAACCGAGGCTGCAGAGTCCTACGCCGAGACCATAGAGCTGCATCGCGACATGACGCAGGCGTACATTGGGTACGCGCGAGAGACCATCACGGACCGAGCCCTGCCCGACGTGCGCGACGGCTTGAAACCGGTGCAACGGCGTATCCTGTACGCCATGCATGACCTGGGACTCACCCACACGAAGCCACACAAGAAATCCGCGCGCATTGTCGGTGAGGTGCTGGGCAAGTATCACCCACACGGTGACAGCTCAGTCTACCTGGCGATGGTCCGCATGGCCCAGGATTGGGTCATGGAGGCCCCCCTGGTCGATGGGCAGGGCAACTTCGGATCGATCGACGGAGATGCCCCGGCCGCCATGAGGTACACGGAGGCACGCCTGACTCAACTGGCGGAGATGATGCTCCAGGACCTCCACATGGACACAGTACCCTGGACGGACAATTTCGACGGCAGCCTCCAGGAACCGATGGTGTTGCCCACCGTGCTTCCCAATCTCCTGGTCAATGGGGCGGACGGGATTGCCGTCGGCATGGCCACCAAGATCCCGCCGCACAACCTGGGGGAGATCTGTGATGCCGTGGTGTATGTCGCCAAGAACTGGGCGCGGCGCAATCGGATCACGGTGGATGATCTGCTGCCTATTCTCCCCGGTCCCGACTTCCCTACCGGGGGGCTGATCTACCGTTTCCGCGACCGTGGCGATGGAGAAACAGTCGATACTATCCGCCAGGCTTATGAGACCGGGCGAGGACAGATCGTCATGCAAGCCCGTGTCCACATCGAGGACATCGGGGGAGGAAAAGCCAATATCGTGGTCACCGAACTACCCTATGGTGTCCTGAAGACAACGGTGATCGAGAAACTGGCGCGCGAAGTGCGGGACGGGCGTCTTACAGGCGTGACCGATCTGAGGGACGAGTCTGACTACACTGGAATGCGGCTTGTGATTGAGGTGTCGCGTAACGCGGACCCTGAAAAGGTGCTTGCAGACGCCCTGAGGTACTCCCAACTGCGCGAGACCTTCGGCGTCATCAACCTGGCTCTGGTCCCCACTGCCGGCGGCACCACGCGGCCCCGATACCTATCGCTGATCGAGATGCTCACCCACTTCGTCGCATACCGGCTGGAGGTGATTGAGCGCCGTAGCCGCTTTGAGCTGGAACAGCGCCGCGCCCGGCTCCACATCGTAGAAGGGCTCCTCAAGGCCCTTGACATACTCGATGAGGTCATCAGCACGATCCGCCGCTCGCGGACCTCCGACACAGCCCATACCAACCTGATGCGGAAGTTTGGCTTCACGGACGCCCAGGCCACAGCCATCCTGAACATGCAGTTGCGGCGCCTGGCGGCCCTGGAGCGTCGTCGTCTCGTCGAGGAGGCTCGGGAGCTTCGAGCGCGCATTAAGCACCTGGAAAGCCTGTTGGGCTCGGAGAAAAAGCGGCTTGCTGTCGTCATCGAGGAGACAACCAAACTGAAGGAGGCGCACGCCGCGCCGCGTCGCACGGTGATCATCGACAATGAGGAGAACGCGGCTGGTCGTTCAACGGTCACCACCCAGGCAGATCTGTTGATGCCCGATGCAGCCCAGCTTCTCATCCTGACGCCATCTGGGATCCAGCGACGCGATGCGAAAGGCTACACCTATCGCGCCGAGGCAAGCCTGACCAGCCGTGCGCCCGCCGGTGGTGGACATCTGGCCCATGTCCGAGCCGAGCCCAACGACGAGATCATCGTCGTCTCCAGCAAGGGAAGAGCCTGGCGGTCCAACGTGGGGTTCGTGCCCTCAGATGCCACCCCCAACACCTTCGGCCTTGAGAAAGGGGAAACGATCACGGGGGTCGATGTACTCCGAGCTAACCACTTCCTGATTATGGTCAGCGCCAGCGGTAGGGTCAAACGCACCAAGGTGAGTGATCTCTCCCTACCGGAGCGTAACTGGCAGGTGGTCATGGGGCTGCCCGACGATCCAGATGAGCGCCTGATCTACAGCGCAGTGGCCCCGGCGGGGACTCATATCGTGTTCTATACTCAGGCAGGACAGGTTCTGCGCATTGACGGGGACACTGTGAACCCTCAACAGACCGGCTCTGCGACTGGCGTGGTAGGGATCCGGCTGCGAGAGGGCGACCAACTGGTCGGGGTTGCCACCATCCCGCCAGACGCCGCTGACTCAGAGTTGTACGTGGTCGTCGTCTCGGCCATGGGATATGCGCACCGCTTCCCGGTTCAGGAGTTGCCCGTAAAGAGCCGTGGGACGCTTGGCATCCGGGTGTTGAACATCACCAGGACATCTGGGCCACTTGCCGGGCTCGCTATTGGTAGCGCGAAGAGCCATTGCGATGTCTATCTCAAGGACGGACGCAGGCAGCGCCTGGCGATGGCAAAGATCCCCAACACAGCACGGGTGGCACGGGGACAGCGCTTGATCAAGGACCCAAAGAGACAGCCGGTGACCGAGGTGGTCATCTTGCGGTAAGTTCGAAGTCGGACACTCTCGCACTCAAACACGGTCAGCGTGCCGAGAGCGTGTGATCGATGAAGGACGCCAGGTCATTCTTCAAGGCCGCCAGTGAGAGTCGGCGCAGGTACATCATGTGCCCGGCCTCATAGTATCCCATCGTCACATGTCCCTGGAGCTCCGGATCCAGCCCCAGATGATGGAATGTGTATTCCGTGGCGAAGTAGGGAGTTGCCAGATCGTAGTAGCCGTTGGCGACGAAGACCTGCAAAAAGGGATTATAGGTCATGGCCCTGCGAAGATCCTCCGCCACGTTCACATACTGATTCTGGAACTTGCTATAATCCCAGGGCTGCACGTTGGCGGTCAGGATCTCGTAGAGCCGATCACTCTTGAAGGCCAGCACCGAACGCATATAGTGGTTGAGAGCCGCCGTGTACGCACCCTGAATGATCGCGTAACTTGGATCATATTCATGTCGCTCCCCAGCCGCATCCCGGTCAATGCCCTTGAAGCGCGAGTCAAAACGCCCGATGGTCCGCCGCTCGTCTCTCAGGAGCTCCTTCACGAAGCGGTGAATATTGATGCGCAGATTCGTATGCTCGATGTACGTAGCGCTCAAGCCCGTGTAGCGGACCAATTGGTCGATCACAGCCGCGCGTTCATCTCCGCTCAGGGCGTCTCCTTTCATCAACGCCACGTTATAGTCGCCTGCCGCGAAGGCCTCCACCTCACGAAGGAACTCCCGCAATGGTTTCGATTGCAGGGAGTCTGGCAACTTCTTGTGATACCATGCACTGGCGGCATAGCTCGGCAAGAACAGGATATAGGGCAGGTCATTGCCCAGGTCAAAGCGCGCACTCTGGAAGTTCAGGATAGCCGAGACCAGCATGATCCCATTCAGGTACATCCCCAGCGTCTGATGCAGGTGCGCAGATAGCCCCGCGGCCCGCGTCGTTCCGTAACTTTCTCCAACGAGAAACTTGGGTGAGCTCCAACGCTGCACGCGGGTGGTATAGAGTCGAATGAACTCCCCCACCGACTCAATGTCCTGTGTCACGCCATGGAACTGTTTGGCATCCTCACCAGGTACGGGACGGCTGTATCCGGTGCTCACCGGGTCAATGAACACGAGGTCGGTGACATCCAAAAGGGAATACTCGTTGTTCACCAACTGAAACGGTGGCGGCAGAGGTCCTCCTTCCTCGTCCATCAGCACCCGTCGGGGGCCCAGGAGACCAAGATGCAACCACACGGAGGACGAACCAGGCCCACCGTTGAACGCGAAGGTGAGAGGACGGTGAGCGACGTCCTCGACCCCGTCACGCATGTAGGCGACGTAAAAGATCGAGGCCTTAGGCTTCTCATCGTCGGTCTTCAACAACAACGTTCCAGCCGCTGCCGTATAGTTGATCTCCTCCCCCGCAATGTGCACTGAGTGTTTGGTAACAGAGGTGACCTCCTTTACCTGGGGTTCACCCATCTCAGAAGACCGATCGGCCTTTCTTGCTTCTGTCTTCGTCCCTTCTGCCATGCTCTCCCTTCCTCAGCCCCTTGGTGTGGCGCTAACGGCACCCATGCGCTTAGTATAGGGGCAGCACAAAGTGAGTCAATAGGGGCGAGCATCCATGATCTTGGTCCTCTGAAAGCTACGGGTATAATCATCGTGGCAGATAGCCATAGCTATAACCACGCGAACTGCGAAGGAGACAATGCGTGTGAAGACATCAACGGCAGACTCCACCGGTGCGGCCGCCAAGGTATTTGACTTCGATGAGGTCATCGACCGCCATCAGAGCTACAGCACAAAATGGCGGACCTATGGCGAGGATGTGCTGCCGATGTGGGTTGCCGATATGGATTTCAGATCCCCACCAGCCGTCATCAGAGCGCTCCGCGAACGCGTTGAGCACGGCATCTTTGGCTATGAACGTACCCCCCTGGACTTGTGCGAGATCATCGCCCAGCGGTTGCACCGCCATTTCCATTGGCAGGTCGACCCCGACGCCATCGTCTTCCTGCCTGGCGTCATCGAAGGCTTCAACCTGGCCATCAGGGCCTTTGTCGCACCCCACGAAGGCGTGCTTACTCAGACACCCGTCTATATGCATATCCTGCATGCGGCCGAGGACACGAACGTCGTCTCGCAGTCCATGGAGTTGACGCGCGAGCCAAGTGGGGCTTACGCGGTGGACTTCGATCGGTTTGCTCAGACCATCGCGCCCAACACGCGCATGTTCCTATTGTGTAACCCTCACAATCCGGTGGGCCGCGTGTTCACACGCCAGGAACTCACCGAAATGGCAGAGCTGTGCCTGCGGGAGGATCTCATCATCTGCTCTGATGAGATCCACTGTGATATCACCTACCGTGGCCATCCCCACACCCCTATCGCCGCGATCGATCCCGAGATCGCTGCACGCACCATCACCCTGATGGCACCCAGCAAGACGTTCAATATTCCTGGGCTCCATTGCGCGTTTGCTGTCATACCCAACCCTTCATTGCGATCACAATACCGGCAGGCACGGGGACATCTGGTCGGGACCCCCAACCTTATGGGATATATCGCGGCCCGAGCCGCCTACCTGGAGGGTGACTCCTGGCTTGCCGCATTGCTGGAGTATCTGGAGGCCAACCGTGACTTCCTCGTCGACTACCTCGCAGCGCATATGCCGCAATTGCATGTGAGAGCCCCAGAGGGTACTTACCTGGCATGGATCGATTGCCGGGACACGCAGATTCCTGACTCGCCTCACACTTTTTTCCTGGAGCATGGACGGGTGGCGTTCAACGACGGGGCTGCATTCGGCCCAGGCGGTGAGGGCTTCGTTCGCGTGAACTTCGCCTGCCCGCGGCGTATGCTTCAGGAAGGTCTCCAACGTATGCAATCGGCTTTGGATACCCTGGGTTAAGGCACCGATACAGAATGAGACGAGAGAGACATGGGGATCTCTGGACCTGAGAAATACGACTGGGAGAAGATGGCTGACCCATTGCGGGCGCTACAGGTTTCAACGGAGATCACTGGCCTTCTCGCCGACCGGCCGACGGTACCCCAGTTCCTATCCCTGGTAGCCAGGGCACTCCGCCGACATTATGCCTGTACTGCGGTCCACCTATGGCTGAGCCGCCCCGATGCCGGCGGCGGCGAAGACATCGTGGGCGTAGATCCCGACAATGCTGGCCGTGGACCTTTCCCCGAATCCATCTGGAGCGTGGCTCACACAGCCTGCCAGGAGCAGAGGACAGTCTTGGAGCCAGCCGTAGGACCTGCACAAGGAGCCACGGATAGCAAGGAGTCAGCGTGGATTCTGGCCTTCCCCCTCCTGACAGCGGAGGATGCCCTGGGAGCCGCCGTCCTTCGTTTCACGGGAGAACACGAACCCCCCGTCGTTGCCTGTGACATATTCCGCGCTATAGGCGCCCACATCGGGACGCTGGTCCGGCACCTTGAGGGGTATCATTTGCTCCGCCAGGAGAGGGAGGGACTTGTGGAGGCCCACGCCAGACTCCAACACCGAGTCCAACACCTCGAAGCCCGCTATGCACAATTGAAACGCCTGGACGAAGCCAAGACAGGTTTCATCACCGTCGCGTCTCACGAGCTGCGGACACCCCTGACAGTATTGAGCGGGTACAGCCAGATGCTGGCAAGTGACCCGCTGGTTGCAGACGATCCCTACCGGGCGCAATTGATCCAGGGCATCCAACAGGGTGCCACTCGTCTACGGACAATCGTGGACGACATGTTGGACATGGCGCGCATCGACAGCCGAACGCTGCAGATACAGCCCGAGCCGCTTTTCCCCGCCGTCCTGATCAAGTCTATCTACTCCTCGCTGCGCGAGATCCTCTCCAAGCGAGAGGTCAGGTTCACACTCGATCCAAGCCTGGACAGGCTTCCGATGATCGAGGCGGATATCGACGGTGTACGAAAAGTCTTCTATCATCTGATGGTCAATGCCATCAAATACACACCTGATGGCGGCAGAGTGCGGATCTGGGGACGAAAGGTGAAAGCACGACATTCCTCCGGTGAGCCCTTCATAGAGATCGTCGTCAGCGACACGGGCATCGGCATCGATCCAGAGCTTCAGGACATGATCTTTGCCAAGTTCTATCCTGCAGGGGACGTCACCTCTCACTCCTCGGGGAGTGGCAAGTTCAAAGGCGGCGGCCCCGGGCTGGGCCTGGCCATCGCCCGCGGCATCGTCGAGGCCCACGGAGGTAGGATTTGGGTGGAGAGCCCAGGCCACGACGAGAAACGCTGTCCTGGGAGCAAATTCCACGTCCTATTGCCGGTTCATGCGGCGCCAGGCGCCGAGACTGTGAAGGCGTAAGAACCCCACCAGCAACCCGCCCGAGGCCCCACAAATCCTCAACAAAAACAGGCCCCCGACGACGTGTCGGGGGCCTGCGGCCTTCTTAGCTATGTCCCGCTTAGAAGAGATGGAACGCGGCAATCACCGGCGCAAAGAGCGAGGACACCAGTGACATCACGGTGATGAGGGTGTTAAGCGAGGGACCCGCAGTATCCTTGAAGGGATCACCAACGGTATCACCCACCACGCTTGCCTTATGGGCCTCCGAGCCGGTACCACCGAAGTGCCCGCTCTCGATGTATTTCTTGGCATTATCCCACAGCCCACCGGCGTTCGCCATGAGCAATGCGAAGATGATTCCTGTGAAGATCGCACCACCGAGGAAACCACCCAGAGCCTCGGGCCCCATGAAGAAGCCCACAAGCAAAGGCAACAGCACCGCCAGGAAGGCCGGCAGGACAAGCGAGCTCAGCGCATTCTCGGCAGCCAGCGCTACTGGCGTGCGGTAGTCGGGTTCCTCCGTCCCAGCGAGGATCCCAGGATGCTCACGGAACTGCTTACGGATCTCCTCCACCATGTCGAACGCGTTGTGCGTCACTGCCAGCATCACCAGCGCGCTGAAGAGCGGAGGCGCAGAGGCACCCAGCAGAATCCCCGCGATGACCAACGGATCACGCAGTGAGATCATGAGCGTCTGCGTGCCCATACCCAGCTCCTGATAAGCCTGCTCAATCTCACTGGCGTAGGCCGAGAACAGCGCCAGGACCGTCAGGGCAGCCGCGCTGATCGCGAATCCCTTGGTGATGGCCTTGGCGGTGTTGCCGGCCGAGTCCAACGTGTCCGCAATACTGATGACTTCCTCCGACATCCCGGCCATCTCGGCGATGCCACGCGCGTTATCCACAATGGGCCCATAGGCATCAGAGGATACGATCATTCCACTGATCGCCAACATCCCAACCGCGCTAAGCCCGACACCATACACGCCCGTGATGACATCCGAGGCCTCCGCGGCATAATAGGCTACCAGAGTGGCCACCACCACACCCACAATAGAGGGGACCACGCTGATCAAACCATAGCTGAAGCCAGTGATAATCGTGATCGCCGAACCGGACTCACAGACCTTAGCAGTCTCCAGCACCGGCGGTTTGTTATCCGCCGTGTAATAGTCTGAGGTAAATCCGATGATCACGCCCGTGATCAGCCCTGCCAGGGTAGCCCACAGCACACCCAGGTCAATGCCGCCGAGAAACACTGTGGCGACGATAAACGCGGCGAAGATAATGGTCGTATAGATCGTCCCCTGGTTCAGAGCCCGTCCAGGCCGGCCATGTGCCCCCACCCGCACGAACTGTAGCCCGATCAGCGATGCAAAGCTGCCCAACATACAGACGATCAATGGCAGAGCTGTGTAGAGCATCAACTGATCATGAGAGGCTTTGGGGAGCGCAGCACCCAGGAGCATCGCGGCCACCGCACTGGCGACGTAACTGTCGAAGATGTCCGCGCCCATGCCAGCCACATCGCCAACGTTGTCCCCCACATTGTCCGCGACGGTCGCGGGATTTCGAGGATCATCCTCGGGGATCCCAACCTCAACTTTGCCCACCAGGTCCGCTGCCACATCAGCCGTCTTGGTGTAGATGCCGCCCCCCGCTTTCGCCAGCAAGGCCAGCGTTGAGGCTCCGAAGCTAAATCCCAGCACCATCTCTGGGGCCTTGGTGAAGTAGTAAATGAGGCTCATACCAATGAGCGCCAACCCCACCATCGCCAACCCCATCACGGAGCCGGCGCGGAAAGCGATCCGGAAAGCGGGATTGATCCCCTCCTGTGCCGCGGTCGCGGTACGCACATTGGCCCTCACAGCCACGGTCATCCCCATGTACCCCGCAATGGCCGAGGACAACGAGCCAAACATAAAGGCAACAGCGGTAATGATGCCATAGCTCGCGTTCCTCTGCTGGAGGCCGAACACCACGGCCAGGATAACCGCGAGTACCACCGCCAACAGACCTAAGGCTGTGTAGAGCTTCTTCAAATAAGACTCTGCACCAGCCTCAATCCAGCCAGCTACACGCTGTGCCCGCTCGCTCCCCGGGTTCTGGGCGGTGACCCACTTGTAGTAGCCAAACGCCACACCAACAGAGAGCAAACCAGAGATGAAACTAATGATAATCCAGATGTCCATATCTCCTCCCCAATCCTCCTGCAAGATCTATGAGACTTCCACACAAATAGGCTCCAGCTCCCCTCTTGACGAGAGAGGCTGTGAGCCTTAGGTGGCACAACCAGATCTATGCCATCACCAGATGGCTGGTTCTACCATACCCTCAGCGCCTCTGGAAAGGCGCCCAACACCACCTTTTTACATATTGGCGGATCGCCACCAGCGGTAGTGCTTACTGCGTAGCTCCTCCTGCGGCGGCAAGGGGAAGCACATCAACTGCTTCTCATTGCCAACAAAGATGCCTGTCTTCAGCATCCGGTAGGGGAACGCTGCAGGACTCAGCCGATCAACCATCTTAGTGTGTACCAGCTTGGTCCGCAGGTCCACCAGACATTGTCGCAGGTGATCGATATCAGCATAGGGCAAATCACCTACGCTCCCATACTCGGGGTCCTCCGCAAGTTCACCCAGCTTCAGCTCCACAAAACAAATAGCCGGCAGCTTGAGCAAAGTGGTAGGCTTACTCACGATGAGCTCATAGAAATCCTTCGGGCCCAGCGTGCTTGCGACCAGGGGATGGACAGGAGCGATCTCCTGATAGAGGTGTAATCCCTGGTTGTCCTGAGGAACAGCCTCACCAGCATCTAATCCCAGCACACGTCCATCCCGCGTCACAAGATAGAGCCGGAGGAGCGCCGACAAATCAACACGTTCCAGGACACGATAGATCGAGACGTACACTGACCGCTTGGGGGTGCCGTCCTCATGAGGAACACAGCGCGCGAAGCCCTCTTCGATAGGGAGTTCCGGGTGGCGGAATGTAGGATCCAGCTCGAAGAAAATCGCCTGTCCATGGGCTTTCTTCTCAGTGCCCACGGCATAGTAGACACCGAACTCCTCAGGAGATAACTGAGACACGATCAAAGCCTCGGGGATCATAGAGAGGTACAGATGCTTGGTGTATTCAGCCATACGTTGCCTCCTCATTCGCTAGGACTGACTGATACGGACCAACTGACCTTCCACTTGTTGCCTTATCACGCAGGCGTCCACAGAGAAACTGCCAACCTCAATTTCGAGATCACAAGGCCTGACCGTTGTCCATTTTCTGCGCCCATAGGCCCGTCAATTTCAAGGCCATTATACCATGCCCCATTAGAAACGCCACTTCCCGCACTCTATCACACCGAGGCAATATGTCAGGTGAAGATCCTCACCGGCCCCCCTTATATTGTGATTCACGGCTCCGAGGGCCGCGCCCGAAGACGGTCCCAACACAGGTCCGTACTGGCCAGGACATCCATCCAACCTCAATACACGGCCCTGGACATCACTGATAAGACGCAACCGTCCCGCTTTAGTCCGCTCCCGCACCTACCCCGGCACGCCCAACGACAACCGCATTGCGGCCTTTGGCAACGGTGCTATTCTATAGTTAAGGTACCGTCCGCATATTGTTAGACGACAAAAAGAGCCTACTATTGTGGTTTAGAGTGCTCTCAAGCATAGCCCAAGAGCGTCTTAGCCTTTGTGAACATTACCAAGCAATACGGCCCAGGCTCTAAGGCGGATGTTCACCTACCTGGCGCGTAGTGATCTACGGGAACCACGCCTCGCTGCTCTGTGATCCCAGACATAATCAGAAGACACAAACGCCCAAAAATAAGGAATACCACGCTAGTCAGAACCTGGGTCCGGCGTATAGGGCCCGGACCAGAGAACCCCGAATATCTACCAATGCCCACCTGGCAGCGGCTAGGCTTCGATTGCCCATCCATGTGGTGGTATGGGCACATGTCGGATCCCCCGTAACCATACAAGGACGCCCTCGGGCCCTGCACGCCGGCAAAGCGCACAAGCCAAAAACTCAAGGTTGAGGATAGACTCTCCACAACAGCGTCCCACTCAGGCACAGACAGCCTGACACGATAATGGTCCGCTCATCTTCAATCGATGGCATCAGCTCTCAGTGCCACTCCAGTCTCATCTGACGCATATCTGTGACACAAATCGCAGACTCCTCAACCACTCGATCCGCTCGCGCAAGCCACCCTGCCCCCTCCTTCATCGAAACGCACAGGCGCCTCACTCATGAAGACTCCCCCTTTCATTGTTGATCTACTCCACGCGCAACGGATTCACCTGAGCACATATGCGGCGGTGTGCCGTTGCCGTCATCCACTCATCATTCACCCCACATGCCCTCACAGACACACTTCCCACACTTGGCAAGCATGTAGTCCGTTATTGGAGGTCACAACAAGTTACACCCGTGCCAAACACCTGGCCGGCCAGAAGCACCAGTTCCAGCCCCGAGGGGGCTAGAACTACATAGACGGCAACTGTTGCCCGCAACTCGACCAGCCAGATAGCTGAAAGGATCAGGATTAGCTGCCAGTTGCTGCGCACCCAGATAAGTTAAGAGAGAACCAACACTGGTTGGGCTGTCGAGTAACTCGGCGCGCTGCCGACCATATGTAGTGAGCTTTCGCTGTACGTCCGGTCTCAAAGACAGGAGGGGATGCATGCGGACCACACGATCTCTCGGTAATCTTACTGTGCCTTTTCTGTTGGCGCTGGGACTTGTCGCCATCGTAAGCGCCGTCGTTTCCGATACCCGGGCTGCCCCGGTACTGCGGCCGCTGGCTGCTCCGAGCAATCCTGTCTTGTCGCCTCCCAACGAGGCGATCGCAGTTACCACCACTGCGACGGTTGTCATAACCTACAATGAGGCCATAAGCCCCTCCACCGTCTCCACTCAGACCTTTCCGGTCTACGGGACGCAGACCGGCCTGCTCCCGGGTGCCTATGGCGTGGATAACGGCACGATCGTCTTCACGCCCACGAACCCCTTCAAGCCCGGTGAATTACTGCGGACCAGTGCCACAACCGGGACGCTCAATCTCAGCGGCGACGGGCCTGTGACGCCCACGGTATGGCAGTTCAGAGCCGCGGCTGGCCTTGGAAACGGGCGCTTCGCCGACAGTGGACAGACGCTTGGCGAGGGCCACCCCCAGGCGGTAGCCCTCGGCGACCTGGACGGGGATGGGGACCTGGACGCCATCATTGGCGGCATCCCCGCCAGCAGTGGCACAATTCCCACCAAGATCTGGCTGAACGATGGTCAAGGGCGATACACCGCCACCGCGCAGGACATCGGGAACGGCACCGTGCATGTGATCGCGCTGGGGGATCTCGACAGGGACGGCGATCTCGACCTCGTCATCGGATACGACGCCAGGGCCGATACCGTCTGGTTCAATGACGGCAGCGCCCAGTTCACCGATAGCGGACAAAGCCTTGAGACAAGAGCGACTCTTGGAGTTGCACTAGGCGATGTGGACGGAGACGGCGACCTGGACATTGTGACCGCTGTAAGATCCCACCCCAACACCGTCTGGTTCAACGATGGCTCCGGCACGTTCACAGACAGCGGCCAGAGGCTGGGCAATCTAGGCACCGAGAACAACCCCGATGTGGAACTGTCGGATCTCGACGGAGATGGCGACCTGGATGCAGTATTCGCGGGCAACGCTTACTACACCAAAATATGGGAGAACGATGGAACGGGCACTTTCTCCTACAATGGGGCAAACCTCGCCGTCCGTTACACCCAGGACCTGGCCGTAGGGGATGTCGACGGCGATGGCGACGCCGATATTGTCCTCGCCAACGATTCCCAGCCTAACGAGGTCTGGCTCAACGATGGCTCAGGTGCTTTCACCGACAGCGGCCAGAGGCTGGGCAATACGAGTAGCGAGGGACTCGCATTAGGCGATGTCGACGGGGATGGCGATCTGGATATATTCGATGCTGTCTATGATCCATACTATCCCAGCCATCTATGGTTGAATCAAGGCGGAGCGCAGGGTGGGACCGCCGGACAGTTTGCTGACAGCGGGCAGAATCTGGAGACCCAGGGAGGGGCCAGCGTCGTCCTGGGCGATGTGGATGGGGATGGCGACCTGGATGCGCTGGTGGCATCCGACCCGGCATCCCTCTGGATCAA